>JBAVCA010000434.1:0-3786 GCA_049586475.1 Nocardioides sp. | reverse complement strand
CCCCTCCGCGGGCCGTCCACCGTCTAGCCTCTTCTGCGCACCGCCAGCTGCGAGCGTGCCGGATGGCCCCCCTCGGCAGGCTCCGAGTCGCTGCGGGATCGATCTCTCAGCGCCGGTTCAGGGCGAGGTGGCACATTGGACCCGTGAACGCTGCTTCCTCTGCTCCGACCGGCCCTGCTGCCGCTGCGGGTCAACCGACTCCGAGCGGCGCCGGTTTCGGCAAACCGTCGGTCCTGGTCGTCGACGACGACCGGGCGGTGCGGGACTCGCTGCGCCGTTCGCTCGAGTTCAACGGCTACGACGTGCACCTGGCCGCCGACGGGGCCGAGGCCCTCGCCGGCATCGGCGCGCTGAGCCCCGACGTGGTGATCATGGACGTGATGATGCCGCGCCTGGACGGGCTGGAGGCCACCCGCGCGCTGCGGGCGGCCGGCAACGCCGTCCCGGTCATCGTCCTCACCGCCCGCGACGCGGTCGGAGACCGGGTCGAGGGTCTCGACGCGGGCGCCGACGACTACCTGGCCAAGCCGTTCGCCCTGCCTGAGCTGCTCGCACGACTGCGGGCGCTGCTGCGCCGGGTCGTGCCCACCGACGAGCTCGAGGAGGAGACCCTGGCATTCAGCGACCTGACCATGAACCTCTCCACCCGTGAGGTCGTCCGGTCCGGCCGGGCGATGGAGCTGACCCGCACCGAGTTCACCCTGCTCGAGATGTTCCTGCGGCGCCCACGCCGGGTGCTGGATCGCTCCTTCATCCTCGAAGAGGTCTGGGGCTACGACTTCCCCACGACCGCCAACTCACTCGAGGTCTACGTCGGCTACCTGCGCCGCAAGACCGAGGCGGAGGACGAACCGCGCCTGCTCCACACGGTGCGAGGCGTGGGCTACGTGCTCAAGGAGTCATGAGCGACCCGAAAGCTGCCGTCCACGTGACGCCCGCCGGCCCGACGCGCTCCGACAGCAGGTGGCACTACCGTCGCTCACTGGCGAGCCGGGTCACGTTGCTGACCACCATCGCGGTGGGCCTGTCCGTCGCGTTCCTCGCTGCCGGGGTCTACCTGACCGTGCGGATGCAGCTGCAGTCGCAGCTCGACGAGTCGCTGCTCCAACGCGCCCGCGACACCGCGCGGGCCAACGTCCTGGGCACGACGGTCACTCCGTTGCCGGTGGCCCTGGGCGCCTCCGACATCCGGCTGGCCCTGCTGCAGGACAACGACCTGTATCCCCTCGACGGCGGGCGTCCACTCCCGGTCGGTCGACCTGAGCTCGACGTCGCGAACGGCCTGGCGATGAGCAGCGTGCGGACCGCTCTGGTCGGCGAGGAGGAGTACCGCATCGTCAGCGTCCCGACCCGGACCGAGGGTCGGGCCCTGATCATTGCCCAGTCCCTGACCCAGCAGGAGAAGCTGCTGAGCCGTCTGGGAGCGGTGAGCCTGATCTTCGGCCTGCTCGGAGTGCTCGGCGCCGGCATCGCCGGCTGGGGGGTCGCTCGCAACGGGTTGCGCCCGGTCCGCAAGCTCACCGCCTCGGTCGAGCAGATCGCGATCACCGAGGACCTCACCCCGCTCCCGGTCGAGGGGGCCGACGAGATCGCTCGCCTCGCCACGGCGTTCAACCAGATGCTGACCGCCCTCGATGCGTCCCGCGACCGGCAGCGCCGCCTGGTCACCGACGCCGGGCACGAGCTGCGGACGCCGTTGACCTCACTGCGCACCAACGTCGACCTGCTCACCCAGGCAGACCAGGCCGAGCGTCCGCTCGACCCCACCGCCCACGTCGAGCTGCTCGAGGACATCCGAGCGCAGATCGACGAGCTCACGACCCTCATCGGAGACCTGACCGAGCTGGCCCGCGACGAACCGCTGGCCACCGTGGTCGGCGAGGTCGACCTGAGCGAGATCGTGGACCTGTCGGTCGCGCGGGTACGACGTCGCGCGGTCGACGCGACGTTCGACGTGGCGACCGAGCCCTGGTCGGTGGTGGGCGAGGCCAGCTCGCTGGAGCGCGCCGTCACCAACCTGCTCGACAACGCCGCGAAGTGGAGCCCGTCGGGAGGGACGGTCCGGGTGCGCCTCACAGCAGGCGTCCTGACCGTCGACGACGAGGGTCCAGGCATCGCCGCCGCTGATCGGGAGCGGGTCTTCGACCGGTTCTGGCGATCAGAGGAAGCGCGCACGCTGCCCGGCTCCGGCCTCGGCCTCTCGATCGTGCGACAGGTAGCAGAACGACATTCCGGGTCGGTGACAGCCACCACCGCGCCGCGCGGTGGCGCCCGCTTGGTGCTGAGCCTGCCCGGACGGGCCTACGCCGATGCCTAGCTCCCGTCTCGTCCGCCTCGCCCTCGTGGCCGCGCTGACGCTCCTCGGCACGGGCTGCTCGGGAGACGACGAACCGACGCTGCCGCCGCGCACGCCGATCCCCAGTGAGCTCGCCGAGCCGCTGTGGAACCCGTGCGACGCCCTCGACCCGACCGCCGTGGCCGCTCTCTTCGAGGCGACCTTCGACCAGCAGACCGGCAACGCGCAGGAGCCTCGGTGCACCTTCACCCCGACGGTGGAGGGGGAGGTCGTCCTCGACATCAACTACCAGCTCTACGGCGGCACGCTCGAGGACATCGTCACCCAGCTCGGCGACCCCGGAGACACTGCCGAGCTGCTCAGGCCGCAGGTGGCCGGCGCCAGCGGGGCTCGGATCATCGTGGACTCCGACGCAGAGGCCCTAGCCGTCACCGGACTGGTGCGCAACGGTCGCCTGGTCCAGGTCGTCAACGCCCTCGACGTCGCGCCCTACGCCAAGGCCGCGACGGTGCGCCACGTCCGCGCCCTGATGGTCCAGCTCGCCGCGCGCGCCGAGGAGTCCGGTCTCAACGTGGAGTGACTGAGCGCACCGCGCTGAGCAACCGCTCAGCCTTCAGCCGCGCCTCGTCCCACTCCTGCTGGAGGTTGCTCTGAACGGTGATCCCGCCGCCGGTGCCCAGTACGTAGCGGGCGCCGTCCGACGTCATCAGGCTGCGGATCACCACGCCGAGGTCTGCTCGCCCGTCAGACGAGATCCACCCGAAGGCGCCGGCGTAGGCCCCCCTCGACGTCTCCTCGACGCTGTCGATGATCTGCATCGTGCGCAGCTTCGGCGCTCCCGTCATCGAGCCCGCTGGGAAGAGCGCGCGCAGGGCGGCGATGCTCGACACGTCCTCGCGCAGCCTCCCGCGCACGGTCGAGACGAGCTGGTGCACCGTCGCGTACGACTCGACCTCCATCAGGTGAGGCACCTCGACCGACCCGACCTCACAGACCTGGGCCAGGTCGTTGCGCAGGAGGTCGACGATCATCAAGTTCTCGGCTCGATACTTCGACTGCGTGGCCAGGACGTGGCGCTGGTGCTCGTCCTGCTCGGGGTCCGCCCCGCGTGGGGTGGTGCCCTTGATCGGCTTGGTCTCGAGCGTGCGATTGCCGGTGATGAGGGCGTAGCGCTCCGGGCTGCTGCTGAGCAGCCAGGCACGGGCGCCCGGCACGGTCGACACGTCGTGCTGGAGGAAGCCGGCGTACGGCGCGGGATTGAGCTCGCGCAGACGCAGGTAGAGCGCAGCGGGATCCGAGGTCGCGCCCTCACCGCTGGTCTCCGTCGGAGGGGTCGTCGCACCGGTTCCCGACATCTCGGTGAGGCGGTAGGTGAGGTTGACCTCGTAGGTGTTGCCCGCGCGGAGCTCGTCCTGGACGCGAGCGAACGCAGCGGCGTAAGCAGTCGGGACCGTGTCGCCAGCCGCAGCCGTCGGGGGGCCGCCCACGCC
>JBAVCA010000433.1:0-1542 GCA_049586475.1 Nocardioides sp. | reverse complement strand
GTGCGGGCGTGGGTGGTGCGGGTGTGGGTGGTGCGGCCGCGCAGGCCGGGCGGTTGATGACGTTGGTGTCGAGGGTGACCGCCCCGTTGCGAGCGAGAACCCGTCCCTCGAGCGTGGCGCCGGTCTGCAGAGTCGCGCTGGTCAGTGCCATGACCGTGCCGACGAATCTGCTCGCGGTGCCGAGGGTCGCGGAGCTGCCCACCTGCCAGTACACGTTGCAGGGTTGCGCTCCTCCGGTGAGCTGGACGGAGCTGCCGCTGGACGTGATCAGTGTCGAGCCCGCTTGGAAGACGAACACGGTGTCAGACTTGCCTTGGGCGTCGAGGACGAGCGTCCCTGTCAGTGACATGGCGGCAGTCGCGTTGTACACCCCACCGACGAGGGTTTGACCCCCGAGGTCCTGACCGGTCTTGTCGATACGTGGGGTCTGCCCGGCCGCGGAGTTGTACGCCGTGACGAGGTCGTTCTCGGCCTGAAGCGCGACGGCGTCCGCCACGTGCTGGGTGCCGAGGACGGTGCCGGGCGGAAAGCCGGTGACCGCAGTGCCCGGAGAGAGCCCGAGGTCACCACGAAGGACGCTGGGGCCGGTGTTGGTCACGGCGGAGCCTGCGAGAACCGCGAACGGTGCTGCCGTGCCGAGATTGACCGTGGCTGCGGCCGCAGCAGCGCTCGACGCGAAGAGTGTGACCGCGACGGTGGCAGCGGCAGCGCCGGTGAGGGTCAAGCTCAGCAGGACGGCGGTGGCACCGGTGGCGAGGGGAAAGCGCGCAGTGGACATGAGGTCGCTCCGGGAGGTTGAGCGCTGCGCCCTCGGAGACAACAGCGGCGACCGAGGGATCACCGTGCCGAGGGGCGGACGACGCTGCGAACGAGGGTGCGTCCGACCGCAAGACCTCGGGCGGGGTGATGAGAGACGCGCAGGACGCACCGGCGGGGTGACATCCTGGGAACGCTTCAGGTCACAAGATCTCACGGCATCCGACACTTTGGCTAGACGGTGGTACGAGTTGCCGGTACAGGCGGTGCCCGAACGTGAGGAAGTGCTCGGGAACGTCAATCTCGAAGCCCGCCCGAGCACCACAGGATTCGGGTGAGGGGGGCTCTGGGAGACTTCCCTCATGAGTGCGAAGCCCCTACCCCGCCCCCGTCAGGTGACGTTCAGTGGGTGGTCGATCATCGTCGGATCGGTGCTGACCATCCTGTACGCCTTCCAGCGCGTCTCAGAGCTCGGTTCGCTGGAAGCCCAGGAGGCAGCGGCTGACTTCATCTCCACCCCGCCCGGGGATGGCCTCGGGATGAGCCTCGACGATGTCGAGCTCGCGATCCGGATCATGTGCCTCGTGGCCGGCGGGACCGCCGCGGCCGCGGCGATCCTCGGGTGGCAGGTCCTCCAGGGCTCTCGCAGTGCGCGAGTCGTGCTGAGCGTGCTGGCACCGATCCTCTTCGTGGCCGGACTGACCTCGGGCGGACTGTTCTCCGCGCTGGTCGCCGCCGGCGTGGTGATGCTGTGGGTGCAGCCGGCCCGCGACTGGTTCAACGGCA
>JBAVCA010000432.1:0-5762 GCA_049586475.1 Nocardioides sp. | reverse complement strand
GGCCTCCTCGAGGCGATGGGCCAGCTCGGCCACCTCGTCCCAGGTCTGGCCGCCCTCGACCAGGTCGAGCAGGGAGATGCGGTAGACGATCGGGAAGTCGGCGCCGACCACCTCGCGGGTGCGCCGGACCACCTCGAGCGGGAAGCGCATCCGCTTTGCGGCCGAGCCACCCCACGCGTCGGTGCGGTCGTTGGTCCGGGCCGCCAGGAACTGATTGATCAGGTAGCCCTCGGAGCCCATGATCTCGACCGCGTCGTAGCCAGCCTTCTGCGCCAGCGCGACGGCGCGTGCGAAGTCGGAGACCGTCTGGTCGACGCCGCGGCTCGAGAGGGCACTGGGCTTGAACGGCGAGATCGGCGACTTCTTGTTGCTCGCCGACACGACGAACGGGTGGTAGCCGTAGCGGCCGGCATGCAGCACCTGTAGGGCGATCGCGCCGCCCTGGTCGTGCACCGCGTCGGTGATGCTGCGATGCCGCATCGCCTGCATCCGGGTGGACATCTCTGAGGCGAAGGGCTTGAGCCAGCCGCGCTTGTTCGGGGAGTAACCGCCGGTGACGATGAGGCCGACGCCCCCGCGCGCCCGCTCGGCGAAGAACGCGCCGAGCTCGGGCAGGTGTCGGCGGCTGTCCTCGAGCCCGGTGTGCATCGAGCCCATGACCACCCGGTTGCGCAGGGTCAGGGAGCCGAGGGTGATCGGTGCGAGCAAGTGGGGGTACGGCGTACCGGTCGCGGCGTGCTGGTGGGGGTCCATGCAGGCGATCTCCAGATCGTTGGCGCGGTGGTGGACGCTGTCGTCAGCGCTGGGGGATGGGTCGCTCAGGTTGAGGGCGTCGCCGGACGATCGTCCGAGGATGCGTAGCGTGCCTTGAGCACCCGGCGTTTGTTGGTGCCCTCCTGGTTCTCACCCTTCTCGATGATCACCAGGTTGTGGTAGGCGTGGACGCCGACCACGTGGAGGTCGGAGTACGTCGGCTCATACGGCTCGTCGACGAACTCCTCGTAGTTGAGCCCGTCGACGAGGTCCTTGACGAGGGCCAGCGTGGTGGTGGGGTCCTGCCGGTCCTCGCTGCCACCCCACTCCGGCCAGTAGGACGTCTGGATGTCCTCGATGGCATAGATCCCGTCGGGAGCCAGGAGCGGGAAGAGGATGCGGAAGGTCTCCCGGATGTGGTGGGGCCGGTGGCTGCCATCGTCGATGATGACCTCGATCGGGCCGTGCTCCTCGACGATGCGGTGCAGCAGCGCCTCGTCGACCTGGCTGCCCTGGATCGCCGTGATGCGGGGCGCGTTGACGAACGACTTGTCGTGGATGTCGAGGCCGAGGATCTGGGCCTTCGGGAAGAAGTGCTTCCACATCCGCAGAGAGGCCCCGCCCTTGCCCTCGCGGGAGTAGCCACCGATCCCGATCTCGAGCATGGTGAACTCACGGTCGCGCAGGTGCTCGAGGTGCTGTTGGTAGCGCGGGGTGTAACGGTGCGTGCCGAACTTGTCGGTGCCGAACTCCTGGGCGAGCTCGGTGAGGTCCATCGCTTGGCGCCGCTGTCGACGTAGCTGCTTCTCGGACGGCGGCGAGACCGCGCTGGTCGAGGAGCCAGCCCCGGCAGGTGCGATGGCCTCGGTACCGGCGGACCGCTTCGCGACAGACGTCGCCCTGGCCCACATGGAGTCGCTCAGCAGCGGCTTGATGAAGCGGACCGCTCCGGCCTTCACGGGGTTGGACACACGGGCTCCCTGCGCTGTCGAGTGGGTCGCCCGGGTTCGGGCAGACGGCCGAATGTATCAATCGCTGCGGGATGCGCCGAGCATCCATCTCCTGCGGAGCGGGCCGATGAGCCCTACGATTCTCGACATGTCACTGCGTCGAGCCCTGTGTGCTGCTGTTCCCGTGCTCGCCCTGACGGTCGGGGCGTGCGCCCCGGTCGAGGACGAGCCGACGACCGCGATCAGCGATCCCGCCGTGAGCGCACCCGGATCTGGGGCCGCCGACGGCGCCTGCGCCACCGATGAGCTGCCCCTGCTGGAGTCAGGCACGCTCACGATCGGCACCGATACCCCGGCCTACGAGCCGTGGTTCGTCGACAACGACCCGACCAACGCCCAGGGTTACGAGTCGGCGTTGGCCTACGCGGTGGCTGACGAGCTCGGCTTCACCGCCGAAGAGGTCACCTGGGTGACGGTGCCGTTCAACACCTCTTACAAGCCGGGCACCAAATCCTTCGACTTCGACATCAACCAGATCTCGATCACCCCAGCGCGAGCGGAGTCCGTCGACTTCTCCGACGGCTACTACTCCGCCGCCCAGGCGGTCGTCGCCTTGGCGGGCACCGCGGGCGCCGAGGCCGCCAGCCTGGCCGACCTCCAGGGCTTGCGACTCGGTGCGCAGACCGGGACCACCTCGCTCACCGCGATCCGCGACGTCATCCAGCCCGATTCCGATCCGCTCGTCTTCGAGGACACCAACATCGCCAAGCAGGCGTTGAAGAACGACCAGGTCGACGCGATCCTGGCCGACCTGCCCACGGCGTTCTACATCAGCGCCGTCGAGATCGAGGGCTCTCAGATCGTCGGGCAGTTCCAGGTCGAGGGAGAGCAGAGTGAGCAGTTCGGCATGCTCTTCGAGAAGGACTCACCCTTGGTGCCCTGCGTCAACGCAGCCCTCGCGACGCTCGAGGCCGACGGCACCCTCGCCGACCTCGAGCGGGAGTGGCTCTCCGACGCGGTGAGCGTGCCCGAGCTCTCGTGACGATCACCCGCGGCTGGACCCCCAGCCCGCGTGAGCAAGAGCGTCAGGCTGTACGGCGACGTCTGCGGGTGCGCTCGCTCACGGTGGCGGCTCTGGCCACCGTGCTCGTGCTCGCCGCGCTCACGATCGTCCTGGTCACCTCCCCGGGTTGGGCCACCGTGCGAGACACCTTCTTCAACCTCCGATACGCGCGCGACTCGCTGCCCAGCATCGCTGAGGGGTTCGTGCTCAACGTCAAGCTCTTCCTCATTGCCGAGCCGCTGATCCTCCTCATCGCGCTGGCCCTGGCGCTTGCCCGGCAGGCGCGCGCGGCCTGGCTCACGCCGTTGCGGCTGCTCGCGGTGATCTACATCGACTTCTTCCGTGGCGTCCCGACGATCCTGCTGGTACTGCTTTTGGCTTTCGGCATGCCTGCGCTCGGGCTCCAAGGTGTGCCGAACAGCCTGTTCTTCTGGGCGCTGATGGCGCTGGTGATCTCCTACAGTGCCTACGTCGCTGAGGTGTTCCGGGCCGGGATCGAGTCGATCCACCCCTCGCAGCTCGCGAGCGCGGACGCGCTCGGACTCTCCCGCACCCAGGCCATGCGTCACGTCGTGGTGCCCCAGGCGGTGCGCCGGGTGGTCCCGCCGTTGCTCAACGACTTCATCTCGCTGACCAAGGACACCGCGCTGGTCTCCAGCGTGGCGCTCTTCGATGCCCTTTTCAGTGCACGCGACTACGTGAGCTACACCTTCAACTTCACGCCGTACGTCGTGGTCTCGCTGTTCTTCGTGGCCCTGACCTTGCCGCTGGCGCGCTTCACCGACGTGCTCCAGCGGCGGGCGATGCGCCGTGGGCGGGCGGGGGCCCGATGAGGCAACCTGCGGCGAGCACGGACGACCATCCGCTGCTCGAGGTCACCGACCTGCGCAAGTCCTACGGCGACCGGGTCGTCCTCGACGACGTCTCGCTCACCGTCCGGGCCCACGAGGTCATCTGCCTGATCGGCTCCTCGGGGTCGGGGAAGTCGACCTTGCTGCGCTGCATCGACCTGCTCGAGGACATCGACGACGGCACGATCCGGCTCGGCGGGCGCGAGATCTCCGATCCGTTGATCGATCAGCGGGAGGTGCGGGGCCGCGTCGGGATGGTCTTCCAGGCCTACAACCTCTTCCCGCACCTGAGCGTGCTGGACAACTGCACCCTGGCTCCGCGTCGGGTCCACGGGCTCTCCCGCCGCGAGGCCGAGGAGCGGGCGCGGGACCTGCTGGCGACCTTCGGGCTGTCCGACCACGTCGCCAAGCATCCCGACCGGCTCTCGGGAGGGCAGCAGCAGCGGGTCGCCCTGGTGCGGGCACTCTGCACGCGCCCCGACCTGTTGCTGCTCGACGAGATCACTGCTGCGCTCGACCCTGAGCTGGTGGGGGAGGTCCTCACGATCGTTCGGGACCTCGCCGAGCAGGGCACCACGATGATTCTGGCGACGCACGAAATGGGTTTTGCTCGGGAGATCGCCACCTCGGTCTGCTTCCTCTCCGAGGGTCGGATCCTGGAGCAGGGTCCTCCGGCGGAGATCTTCAGCGCTCCCCGTGAGGAGCGCACGAGGCAGTTCTTGCGGCGAGTGCTGCCGTCCTGACCCGTTCCAGCCGCGCCTGATCCCTCCGCCCCAGACTGGGATCGCTCCACAGCCCGACGGCTCAACTGGCAAGATCCGGCCCATGACTGACGAGAGCATCACGCTGGGCCAGGGCACCGGACCCCTGAGGGGGGTCAAGGTCGTCGAGATCGCCGGCATCGGACCAGGACCGCACGCCTGCATGATCCTGGCCGACCTCGGTGCCGACGTGATCCGGGTCGAACGTCCCGGCGGTCAGCCGCTGGCCGGCGGCAAGACGATGGTCCTCAACCGGGGGCGCCCCAGCGTGGCGCTCGACCTGAAGAACCCGGCAGCGACCCAGGTGGTGCTCGACCTGGTCAGGGACGCCGATGTGGTCATCGAGGGGATGCGTCCTGGCGTCACCGAGCGCCTCGGCCTGGGGCCCGAGGACTGTCTGGCGATCAACCCGCGCCTGGTCTACGGCCGGATGACCGGGTGGGGCCAGACGGGTCCGCTCGCCCAGGCGGCCGGGCACGACATGAACTACATCGCCATCACCGGCGCCCTCTTCGGCCTCGGCCAGGACAAGTCCAAGCCGCACTTCCCGGGCAACCTCGTCGGCGACTTCGGCGGCGGCTCGACCTACCTGGTGATCGGGATCCTGGCGGCCCTGCTCGAGTCGAAGATCTCCGGCCAGGGGCAGGTCGTCGATGCTGCCATCGTCGACGGCACTGCCCACCTCAACGCGATGACCGCGGCGCTTCTGGTCAGCGACGGGTACCGCGAGGAGCGGGCGGCCAACCTGCTCGACGGCGGCATTCCGTTCTACGACATCTACGGGACCTCCGATGCCAAGCACCTCGCGGTCGGCGCGCTCGAGCCGCAGTTCTTCGACGCGCTGGTCAGCATCCTCGGGGTCAAGGAGACCTGCCCTGGGCAAGGCGACCTGGGGGAGTACGACGAGATGCGTCGGATCTTCACCGAGACCTTCGCGACCAAGACGCAGGCGGAGTGGATCGAGATCTTCGAGGGCACAGACGCGTGCGTAGCCGGAATCATCCCGATGAGCGAGGCCTTCGACCACCCTCACCTCGCGGCGCGCGGCACCTTCGTCGAAGCGCATGGAATGACCCAGCCCGCTCCGGCCCCGCGGTTCTCGCGCACCGAGACCTCCATCACGTTGCCGCCGCCGGCCCCCGGCGAGCACACCCGCGCCGCGCTCGCCGCCTGGGGCGTCGCTGACGTCGACGGCCTGATCGAGCGGGGGGTCGCCACCCAGGCGTGAGGCATCTATTGAATATCCGTCAACAGGCAGTTACGGTTTCACCATGACGAATATCGAGCACGTCGACGTCCTCATCGTCGGCGCCGGACTGAGCGGCATCGGCGCGGCCTGTCAGCTGAAGACCGGGCACCCCGGTCGCAGCGTCGCGATCCTCGA
>JBAVCA010000431.1:0-5103 GCA_049586475.1 Nocardioides sp. | reverse complement strand
CCTACGACCAGGGTGGACCGACTGCGTTCGAGAACCTGGCCCCGCTCTGCCGACATCACCACCGACTCAAGACCCACGCCGGTTGGGCCTACCGGCCACTCGACCCGCTGGGCGACCCGGGCGTCTACCTCTGGACCGATCCTCACGGCATCGGATACGTCCGCACGCCCGCTGGCACCAGCTGCCGGTGAAGCTCGTCGGGGCGTCGTTCGCCCACCATGACGTGCCCGGGAAAGCACACGTGGGAGGCCACCTCCAGAGGTGCCGCGGTTTGCCGATCTCGCACGTGCGGTCTCGATCAGCGACCCGTCAGCCGCCGCCCCACGCTGTGCGCCGTCTCGAGCACCGCGTCGACGAACTGGGCTTGAGGTAGTCCACGGTCGAAGGTGACCGCGATCGCGGCGACCGGGTGGTTGTTGTGGTCCAGCACCGGTGCGGCCACGCTGGCCAATCCTGCAGTGACTTCCTCGTCCTCGACGGCGTAGCCACGTCGACGGACGTCTCCGAGCAGGGTGCGCAGCATCGCTGGGGATGTCGGGCCGGTGCCGCGACGCTCCTCGAAGGCCGACCGGTCGGGGTACAGCGCGCGTACTTGCTGACGGGGGAGGGCGGCGAGAATGGCTCGACCCGTGGCCGTCAGGTGCGCCGGGAGTCGGACCCCGACCTCGGTGACCAGGGGTGGACGACCCGGCGCGCGCTCCTGGACGACGTAGAGGACGTCGCGGCCGTGCTGCACGGCCAGGTGCGCTGAGGCTCCGGTGCGGTCAGCGAGGGCGGCGAGGTGCCGGCGGGTGATCCGCTGCAGCGGAGCCTGGCGCGCGTAGCCGCTCCCGACCTCGACAGCAGCCACCCCCAGGCCGTAGCAGCGCTCGTCAGCGAGGTGCACCACGAAGCCTTCCTCGATCATTGCGTTGAGGAGGTGGTAGGCAGTGCTGCGCGGAAGGTCGAGTGCGCGGGTGATCGAGCCGAGCGGGACGGGGTGCGGCTGCGCTGCAAGAAAGCGCAGGACCCGCAGCGCCCGGGTGGCTGCCGGGGTCTGGGACACCCGAGCAGGCTAGCGCGGGAGTCTCGTATCCGAGACAGATTGCGCTTCCGCCGCCTGTTGGCCGTGCCGCGACGGGCGTTGACTGCGAGGTATGAACCTCATTGAGCCCGTGGTGTCGCTCAGCACCGGAGCGGTGTCCTTCGCTGACGTGGTGCGGGTCGCCCGCCACGGCTCCGCAGTACGGATCGACGAAGTGGCGATGACGGCCCTGGAGACGGCTCGCGAGGTGGTCGAGAAGCTTGCCGCTGCACCGGTTCCGGCGTACGGCATCTCCACCGGCTTCGGAGCTTTGGCGACCCGCCACATCCCGACCGAGATGCGCGCCCAGCTGCAGCGTTCCCTGGTCCGATCGCACGCCGCGGGCTCTGGTCCCGAAGTGGAGCGCGAGGTGGTGCGGGCGCTGATGCTCCTGCGGCTCTCCACCTTGTGCACCGGCCACACCGGCGTCCGGCCCATGACGGCTCAGCTGCTCGCCGACCTGCTCAGCCACGGCATCACCCCGGTGGTCCGGGAGTACGGCTCGCTCGGCTGTTCCGGCGACCTGGCGCCGCTCTCGCACTGCGCGCTGGCGCTGATCGGTGAGGGCGAGGTCCATGACGCTTCGGGCACGCTGATGCCGGCCGCCGAGGCGCTGGCCGCCGCCGGTCTCGCTCCCGTCGAGCTCGCCGCCAAGGAGGGGCTCGCGCTGATCAACGGCACTGACGGGATGCTCGGGATGCTGGTGCTCGCCATCGAGGACCTGCGGATGTTGCTGAGGACCGCCGACATCTCGGCCGCCATGTCGGTCGAGGGTCAGCTCGGCACTGATCGGGTCTTCACACCGGAGCTGCAGGCGATCCGGCCGCACCCCGGCCAGGCGCTCTCGGCTGCCAACCTGGTGACCCTGCTGGCCGGGTCCGGCATCGTCGCCTCCCACCGAGGCCCGGACTGCAACCGGGTGCAGGATGCCTACTCCCTGCGGTGCTCGCCCCAGGTCCAGGGCGCAGCCCGAGACACCGTGGAGTACGCCGCGCAGGTAGCTGGACGCGAGCTGGCCAGCGCGGTCGACAATCCCGTCGTCATCCCGGCCGGCGACGGACAGGACGCCCGCGTCGAGTCCAACGGCAACTTCCACGGCGCCCCGGTGGCCTACGTCCTCGACTTCTTGGCGATCGTGGCCGCCGATGTCGCCTCGATCAGCGAGCGACGCACCGACCGCTTCCTCGACAAGGCCCGCAGCAACGGGTTGCCGCCGTTCCTCGCCCACGACCCCGGCGTGGACAGCGGGATGATGATCGCCCAGTACACCCAGGCCGCAATCGTCTCCGAGCTCAAGCGGCTCGCGGCTCCGGCCTCGGTCGACTCCATCCCCTCCTCAGCCATGCAGGAGGACCACGTGTCGATGGGGTGGTCGGCAGCGCGCAAGCTGCGCCGCTCGGTCGACGGACTCACCCGTGTCATCGCCATCGAGGTGCTCACCGCGGCCAGGGCCATCGACCAGCGCGAGCCACTCCGACCGTCGCCCGCTACCGGCGCCGTCGTCCGTCTGCTGCGGGAGTCCGGCGTGCAGGGGCCTGGGCCCGACCGGTACCTGTCACCCGAGATCGAGACCGTGGTCGAGCTGGTGCGATCAGGTGCCGTTCTTGATGCTGTCCACGACGTGATCGGAGACCTGCGATGAACCCCCGCCTGCCCATCCATGCCGCTACCGGCACCACGCTCACGGCCCGTTCCTGGCAGACCGAGGCGCCGTTGCGGATGCTGATGAACAACCTCGATCCAGCGAATGCCGAGAACCCCGCCGAGCTTGTCGTCTACGGCGGCACCGGCAAGGCCGCTCGCAGCTGGGAGGCCTACGACGCGCTGGTGCGGACGCTGAAGACCCTCGGTGACGACGAGACCATGCTCGTGCAGTCCGGCAAGCCGGTCGGCGTGATGCGCACCCATGAGTGGGCACCCCGGGTGCTGATCGCCAACTCCAACCTCGTTGGTGACTGGGCGAACTGGGAGGAGTTCCGCCGCCTCGAGGACCTCGGTCTGACCATGTATGGCCAGATGACTGCCGGGTCATGGATCTACATCGGTACCCAGGGCATCCTCCAGGGCACCTTCGAGACCTTTGCGGCGATCGCCGACAAACGCTTCGGCGGGACCTTGGCAGGCACGATCACCCTCACCGCGGGACTGGGCGGGATGGGCGGAGCGCAGCCACTGGCCGTCACCATGAACGACGGGGTCGCGATCTGCATCGAGTGCGACCAGTCCCGGATCACCCGTCGCATCGAGCACCGCTTCCTCGACGTGCAGGCCGACTCCCTCGACCACGCGGTCACGCTGGCGATCGAGGCTCGCGACGCACGCCGCCCGCTCTCGATCGGGGTGCTGGGCAATGCGGCCGAGATGCTGCCGGTGCTGCTCGAGCAGCGGGCTCCCGTCGACATCGTCACCGATCAGACCTCGGCACACGACCCGCTGTTCTACCTCCCGGTCGGGGTGCCCTTCGGGGAGTGGCAGACCCAGCGGGAGGCCGATCCGGCCGCGTTCACCAAGGCTGCCCAAGCCTCGATGGCGATCCACGTGCGGGCGATGGTGGAGATGCAGGACGGCGGAGCCGAGGTGTTCGACTACGGCAACTCGATCCGCGACGAGGCGCGCAAGGGCGGCTATGACCGGGCGTTCGAGTTCCCCGGCTTCGTGCCTGCCTACATCCGCCCGCTGTTCTGCCAGGGCAGGGGGCCCTTCCGCTGGGCCGCGCTCTCCGGCGACCCGGCCGACATCGCCGCGACCGACCGAGCCATCCTCGAGCTCTTCCCTCGCGAGGACTCGGTAGCCAACGAGCGGCTGCACACGTGGATCACCATGGCCGGCGAACGAGTCGCCTTTCAGGGACTTCCTGCCCGGATCTGCTGGCTCGGCTACGGCGAGCGGCACCTGGCGGGCCTGAAGTTCAACGAGATGGTTGCTTCCGGCGAGCTCAAGGCTCCCGTCGTGATCGGTCGCGACCACCTCGACTGCGGCTCGGTCGCCTCGCCCTATCGCGAGACCGAGGCGATGCTCGACGGCTCCGACGCGATCGCCGACTGGGCGCTGCTCAACGCGCTCGTCAACACCGCCTCCGGCGCCACCTGGGTCTCCATCCACCACGGCGGCGGCGTCGGGATGGGCCGCTCCATCCACGCCGGGCAGGTCTGCGTCGCCGACGGCACCGACCTGGCCGCCCAGAAGATCGAGCGGGTGTTGACCAACGACCCCGCCATGGGCGTGATCCGCCACGTCGACGCCGGCTACGAGCGGGCCGCCGAGGTGGCCGACGAGCGGGGGGTGGCTGTCCCGATGCGGGGCTGAGAGCTTCATCGGCCGGCCGACGGAACTCCTGCCGGGACGATGAAGTTTCATCGTCCCGGCGCGAGGTTCATCGGGCGCCCGATGAAACTCTCGCGGCCCGCCGCCGCTCAGGCCAGGACTACGCGCCGGTGCTCGTGGGCCTGGCCGAAGAGCTGGCCCAGGGCGTGGGCGCGCTTGAAGACCAGCTGCGCGTCGTGCTCCCAGGTGATCGCGATGCCACCGTGCATCTGCACGGTCTCGGCCGCCACCTGCTCCAGCGCGTCGGAGCACCACGAGCCGGCGCTCGCCGCCAGCCGTGCGGCGTCGTCGCTGCCGACGGAGACGGCGTACGCCGCCGCCCAGGCGATCGAGCGGGCGGTCTCGACGAGCACCAGCATGTCGGCCATCCGGTGCTTGAGCGCCTGGAAGGAAGCGATCGGGCGCCCGAACTGCACCCGCTCCTTGGTGTAGGCGACCGTCATGTCGAGTGCCCGCTGGGCGCAGCCGACCTGCAGCGCGGCGACCCCGACGGTGCCCACCAGGTGGGCCCGGACCAGGGCGGCGGTGGCGTCGGCGGCGACGAGGGTGGCCTCGACGTCGTCGAGGACCAGGGTGGCCAGGCGCTGGGTGGTGTCCATCGCGGCGACGTGGGTGCGGGTGAGGCCCACGGCGGCCGGCTCGACCCCGAAGAGCGCGACACCGTGGTCGGTGCGGGCCGCGACCAGCAGCACCTCGGCGTGGTCGCCGAAGAGCAC
>JBAVCA010000430.1:0-2995 GCA_049586475.1 Nocardioides sp. | reverse complement strand
CCTCGGAGCGGCGGACGACGTCATGCGTGAAGGCTAGTTGGCGGGGGTGCCCGTCAACGCGGCAGGCCGAGCTTGGCCGCGCAGCCAGGCCAGGCGCCGTAGCCGCCGTTGGCTGCACGCAGACGCTCCGCGACAGCGATCTGGGTCGTGCGCGAGGCGTTGCTCGGCAGGCCGGTGCCGCCGTAGGCCTGCCACGTGCCGAGGTTGAACTGCAACCCGCCGTAGTAACCGTTGCCGGTGTTGATGCTCCAGTTACCACCGGACTCGCACTGGGCGAGGCTGTCCCACACGGTGCCGCCGCTGGCGTAGCTCGGAGCCGCCGGCTCCGGCGCCGGCTTGGTGCCGACCCGGACGATCGCCGAGACAGGCTTGCGGATGACGTCCTGCTTGAGCTCGACGCGCTTGGCGAACTCGCCGTTCACGAAGACCACGCGGTAGCGCACGTCGCGCACACCGGGCGTCCCGGAGCGCTCGGTGGCGGTCGTGCCGACCGTGAGCGAGGGGTCGTCGCGCTCCTCGGTGACGAAGGGGATCCCTTCTCCGTCGACATCCTTCTGCTTCCAGCGCACGTCGGTGAAGACGATGCGGTCACCGGCCTCGACCGAGGAGCGGAGCGCGGGCGTCGTACGGTCGTGCTTGCCGACCTCGACCCCCAGCTGCTGCAACGCGCTCTTCACCGTCAGGGCCGCAACCTCGCGGACCTTCTTCTTGCCGGCCACCTTGAACGTCAGCTTCTTGGGCGTGACGATCTCGAGGTCGAGGCCGTCGCGGTCGATGCCCGCGCCACGGCTCGTCGAGAGGCGGGCGTCCTCGAAGGTCATCCCGAGCTCACCGAGCGCGGAGTCGACGTCGGTCGACGTGACCCAGTGCTGGGTGGTGACGCCGTCCACGGTCAGGTCGACCGGGCGTCCCACGCGCACGTTGATCAGCGTGCCCTCCACGACCTGCTCGTCGAGAGCGGGCGCCACGAGGTCGTGCTCGCCCACCTCGATGCCCTCCTCGGCCAGCACGTCGGCGACCGTGGCGGCGTGGGAGCTGAGCTCACGAGCTTCCCCGTCGACCGAGAGCGTCAGGTCGGTGCCCGTTGCTGAGTAGCCGTAGCTGGTGCCCGCGACGGCCAGCAGCACGACTGCTGACAGCGAGGCAAGAAAGGCCCTGCTACGGGCGAGCCTGCCGAGGCGGCTCGCGGGCTCTGCGGTGGTCTGCGGATCGAGGTCGTCGTGAAGCTGCACGGTTCTCCGAACGTCTGAGGTCCCGGGCCTCGGGCCCCGACGCACACCAGCGACAAGCCCCAGAACAATCCCGGGTGCGTCGACGTGGTGGTGTTGCGAGCACTCCGCTCAGTACGGAGAACCGGTGCAACGGCGCCGGAGACAGTGATTCCGATCCCGGCTAACCCCTCTACGAGAGCAGCGATCGCCGTCGATCTGCAAACTCGGCGAGCCCGCCCAGGCGGGCAACGTGTCCAGGATCACCTAAGAGCGCCACCTATCACCAGGGACCGCCGAAAGCGTCGAAGGTGTTGGTCTCGACTGCTCGACACAGGTCCCCGAGGTCGTCCCCCCGCGTCTCGGCCATGACCCGCATCGTCAGCGGAACGAGGTAGGAGGCGTTCGGGCGGCCCCGGTACGGGGTCGGGGTCAGGTAGGGAGCGTCGGTCTCGACCAGGATCCGATCCCGTGCCGCGACCGCCAGGGCGTCGCGCAGCGGCTGGGCGTTCTTGAAGGTCACCGTGCCCGAGAAGGACAGGTAGGCGCCGCGGTCGAGGCAGCGACGCGCGACGTCGGCATCGCCGGAGAAGCAGTGCATCACCCAGCGCTCGGGGGGGCCCTCCTCGTCGATCACGGCCAGGACTTCGTCGTGGGCGTCGCGATCATGGATCACCAAGGTCTTGTCGAGCCGCTTGGCCAGGTCGATGTGGCGCCTGAAGGACTCCACCTGCGCAGCTCGGCCGTCCTCACCGGTGCGGAAGTGGTCGAGGCCGGTCTCCCCCACCGCGCGGACCCGGTCATGGGCGCCGGCGAGCACCTCGATCTCGGCGAGGGCCTCGTCCAACACTCCCGCCTCAGCCAGCCTCGGTGCCTCGTTCGGGTGCAGGGCGACGCCCGCGACCACGCCGTCGTACGTCGTCGCCGCTGCGACCGCCCATCGGGCACCGGACAGGTCGCACCCGATCTGGACGACGCGAGGCACCCCGACCGCCGCCGCAGCGACCAGCGCCTGCTGCACCGCCTCAGGTCCGGAGTGGGCGATGTCGAGGTGGCAGTGGTTGTCGACGACCGGGTGAGGCAGGGGCTCCGGCGACGGGGGCGGCTCCCCCTCCCGAGGCGGGGTCACGAGACCGACGCGCGCCGCGCGAGGATCGCTTCTGCGAGCTCGCCCGGGGCGTGGGTGGGGATCCAGTGAGACACCCCGGCGAGCTCGACGAACTCGTAGGGCGCTTGCACGTGCGGTGGGGTGAGCTCGGTGCCTCGACGCCCGAGCGCTGCGTCCTTGTCGCTCCAGACCAGGGTGGTGGGCACCGTCACATCGGTGTCCTGCGCAGCGCGACCCAGCAGCGGCAGCGCGCGATACCAGCCGAGCCCGCCGGGCAGGGCGCCGTACTCGAGGATCTCGGTGCGGCAGCGCTCCACCTCGGCGGGCCTCATCCCGATGCGTCCGAGCGAGGCGAGGAAGGCGCGCGGGGCGAGGCGTGCGAGCGCCTCGACGAGCAGCGGAACCTGGAAGAGCAGCAGGTACCAGGACCTCAGGCCCTGGCTGCTCGTTGCGGCGGCCTTCAGGAACGCCATCGGGTGCGGGACGGAGACCGCGGTCCACGACCGGACGAGGTCGGGGCGCCGCGCAGCGACGCTCCAGCCGATCACGGCACCCCAGTCGTGGCCCACCAGGTCGACGGGCTCGCCGATCTCCTCGATGAGCGCGATGGCGTCGTCGCCCAGCGCGCCGAGCCGGTAGTTCCACCGGCCGAAGGGGCGCGCACGCGGAGAGTAGCCGC
>JBAVCA010000429.1:0-5118 GCA_049586475.1 Nocardioides sp. | reverse complement strand
CCAGGACCTCGGCGATCGTCTTGCCCTTGTAGTGCACCTCGAGGGTCTCGCGGTTGTAGCGGGCACCGTGACAGACCTCGCACGGCACGTAGACGTCCGGCAAGAAGTTCATCTCGATCTTCAGCGTTCCGTCACCCGAGCACGCCTCGCAGCGTCCACCCTTGACGTTGAAGGAGAAGCGGCCCTGCAGGTAGCCGCGCATCTTTGCCTCGGGGGTGGATGCGAAGAGCTTGCGCACGTGGTCGAAGACCCCGGTATAGGTCGCGGGGTTGGATCGCGGAGTACGCCCGATCGGCGACTGGTCGACATGGATCACCTTGTCGACGTGCTCGAGGCCGGTGATCTTCTGGTGGCGCCCCGGGACCTGGCGCGAACGGTAGATCTGCTTGGCCAGCGAGGTGTAGAGGATGTCGTTGACCAGCGTCGACTTGCCCGAGCCCGAGACTCCGGTCACCGCGACGAAGAGTCCCAAGGGGAACGCGACGTCGACCCCCTGGAGGTTGTGCTCGTGGGCCCCGTGCACCTTGAGCTCACGGCCGATCGTGCGGGGACGGCGGACCTCCGGCACCGGGATCTCGCGGCGACCGGAGAGGTACTGGCCGGTCATCGAGTCAGGGTGGTCGTAGAGGCCCTGGACCGTGCCGCTGTGCACCACCTGCCCACCGTGCTCACCGGCGCCGGGGCCGATGTCGACCACCCAGTCGGCCGTCTTGATGGTGTCCTCGTCGTGCTCGACGACGATCAGGGTGTTGCCGAGGTTCTTGAGCCGCACCAGGGTCTCGATGAGGCGCTGGTTGTCGCGCTGGTGCAAGCCGATCGACGGCTCGTCGAGGACGTAGAGCACGCCCACGAGCCCCGCCCCGATCTGCGTGGCCAGCCGGATCCGTTGTGCCTCACCGCCCGAGAGGGATCCCGAGGGACGGTTGAGGGAGAGGTAGTCGAGACCGACGTCGAGCAGGAACCTGAGTCGCTCCTGGATCTCCTTCAGCACGCGCTCACCGATCTGGCGCTCGCGTGCGGTGAGATCGAGGTCGGCAAGAAAGTCCGCTGTCTCGTTGATCGGCAGCGCGCAGATCTCAGCGATGTTCTTGCCACCGAGCAGGACAGCCATCGACACCGGCTTGAGTCGACTGCCGCGGCAGGTCGGGCAGGGCACCTCGCGCATGAAGCCTTCGAAGCGATCGCGGCTCGTGTCGGACTCGGCCTCGCGGTGACGGCGCTCGATGTAGGCCCGGACGCCCTCGAACTGCGCGTAGTAGGCGCGTTCGCGCCCGTAACGATTGCGGGTGACCACGTGGACCTTCGTCGGATGACCCTCGAGCAGCGCCCGACGACCCGCTGGACTGATCTCGTCCCACCCGGTGTCGAGGTCGAACCCGAGCTCGGCGCCGAGGGCTTCCATCAGCTTGAGGAAGTAGTCGGCAACGTGGGCCTGGCTCCACGGCTGGATCGCCCCTTCGGCCAACGTCGCCGTGGTGTCAGGCACGACCAGGTCGGGGTCGACCTCCATCCGGGTGCCGAGGCCGCTGCACACCGGGCAGGCACCGAACGGTGAGTTGAACGAGAAGGAGCGTGGCTCGAGCTCGTCGGTGTCGATGGGGTGATCGTTGGGACAGGCCATCTTCTCGCTGAACTTCAGCTCGCGGCCAGGATCCTTGGGGTCGAGGTCGACGAAGTCGAAGACCACCAGCCCGCCCGCGAGGTTCAGCGCGGTCTCCACGGAGTCCGTCAGACGGCGCTTGCTCGATGCCTTGACGGCGAGCCGGTCGACGACCACCTCGATGGTGTGCTTCTTCTGCTTGTCGAGCTTGGGAGGGTCGTCGAGCGTGGACGTCTCGCCGTTGACCCGGGCCCGGGAAAACCCCTGCGTCTGGAGCTGCTTGAAGAGCTCGACGTACTCGCCCTTGCGCCCCCGGATGACCGGGGCGAGGACCTGGAACCTGGCTCCGTCGTCGAGGGTCAGCACCCGGTCGACGATCTGCTGCGGTGTCTGGCGCTCGATCGGTGCCCCGCAGGTCGGGCAGTGGGGTCGCCCGGCCCGGGCGAAGAGCAGCCGAAGGTAGTCGTAGACCTCGGTGATCGTGCCGACCGTCGACCGCGGATTCTTCGACGTCGACTTCTGATCGATCGATACCGCCGGCGAAAGCCCCTCGATGAAGTCGACGTCGGGCTTGTCCATCTGGCCCAGGAACTGGCGGGCGTAGGCCGAGAGCGACTCGACGTAGCGCCGCTGACCCTCGGCGAAGATCGTGTCGAACGCCAACGACGACTTCCCGGAGCCGCTCAGTCCGGTGAAGACGATGAGCGCATCGCGCGGCAGGTCGAGTGAGACGTCCTTGAGGTTGTGCTCGCGAGCACCACGGATGATCAGCTGGTCTGCCACGAAAGTCCCTCGGTCGCACGGGTCAAGACGGATTGCTTCGAACAAGTGTTCGTCATCAGCAGGGCCCGCGCAAATGCGTGCGCTCAGGGAGCCTGCTGAACCACCCTAGGACTCTGCGCCGACATCGCGGCTCGGAGCCGGACCTGCCGGCGGTACCCGACCCAGTGGCATGACGTCCCATTGTGCCGTCCGAGGCGAGGACGCGCTCTCACCCCGTTGGACGACTGGGCTGTGATGCTGATCGCTTCGGGATCGGCTCGGGAGACCGGCGAGACCCCGTGGGAGGGTGACGAACGGGCTCATCAGCGAGATGATCCGATCAAGCGGAGGAGACGCAGCGCCGCTCAGGACCGGATCACACGGCGACACAGCGCCGGAAAGCGAGGCATGGTGAGCTACACCGGGGACGTCAGCGTCGGAGGCAGCGCCGACACGCGTGAGCTTGCTGGTCTGACGATCACCAAGGTGGCTGTCGATGAGCAGATGAGCAACAACTGCTACCTGCTGCGGTGCACGGCGACCGGTGAGCAGGTCCTCATCGACGCCGCTGCCGACAGCGAGACCTTGCTGACCCTGATCGGCGAGGCGGGGCTCACCACGGTGATCACCACCCACCAGCACTGGGACCACCACCGCGCCCTGGCGACCGTGGTGGAGGCGACCGGAGCGCGGGTGGTGGCCGGCACACCGGACGCTGCTGCCATCACCACCCAGACCGGTGTCTCCGTGACGCGCCCGGTCGACCACGACGACACCATCGCCGTCGGCGCCGCGACACTGGAGGTCCTGGCGATCGCCGGGCACACCCCCGGGTCGATCGCCCTGCTGTACACCGATCCGGCACCGGACGGGCACGCGCACCTGTTCACCGGAGACTCGCTGTTCCCCGGCGGGGTCGGCTCCACCTTCGGCGACGCGACGGCGTTCGCCCAGCTTGTCGACGAGGTGGAGGCCAAGATCTTCGGCAGGCTCGACGACGACACCTGGGTCTACCCCGGGCACGGCGACGACACGGTGCTGGGCAGCGAGCGCCCGCACCTCGAGGAATGGCGTCAGCGAGGCTGGTAGTCGCCCTGCTGGCGAGCCTGAACGGCGTCTGCGTCGGTGCGCGCGCCGCGTGGGCGTCGAGGTACGCGGGGTCGGACCGGGTCGAGACGCGACCAACGATGCAGTCGAGGTCAGCTGTAGGTGGCTCGGACGACCTCGCTGACCGGGGTCGCCTGGCACGCCAGCCGGATTCCGTCGGCGAGGTCTTCGTCGTCGAGCACGTCGTTGTGGGCCAGCGACACCTCTCCTTCGATCAACCGCACGGCGCACGCCGAGCACTCCCCCTCGCGGCAGGAGTACGGCGCCTTGACGCCGCGGCTCTCAAGATGATCGAGCATCGTGGTGGACCGGTCCCAGTCGTCGTAGACGTGCGTGATCCCGTCGAGCTCGACCTCGAGACGCACCGGGCTCGAGGTCACAGCTGTCTGCTCGACCTCGTCGTCGACCTGCTCGACCTCCCCGCTGGCACCGACGGGGTCGCCGAACGGGTTCCCACCCAGCGAGACGAACTTCTCCTGGTGGCGCCGCTCGCGAGGGAAGCCCAGCTCCTTGAGCGCCGCCACGGTCATCTTCATGAACGGCGCCGGGCCGCAGACGAACGCGTCGTGGTCGAGCCGGTCAGCGGCGATCGCGCGCAGCTGCGCCTGGGTCGGCAGTCCCTGCACGCTCTCGAGCCAGTGGATGACCTGCAGCCGCTCCGGGTACTGCGCGGCGAGCTCGGAGAGCTGGCGGGCGAAGATCACCGACTTCTCGTCGCGGTTCGCGTAGAAGACCGTGATCCGCCCGGTACCGCGGGCGAGCGCGGAGCGGGTGATCGACAGGATCGGGGTGATCCCGCTTCCGCCGGCGAGGAGCAGGAGGTCGGCGTCCAGCGACTTGGGCGTGAAGATGCCGCTCGGCGGAAGCACCCGCAGGGTGTCGCCCACCGCCAGGTGCTCGCAGATCCAGTTCGACGCGTACCCCTCGGCCGTGCGCTTCACCGCGATCGTGAGGGTCGCGTCATCGGAGCCGGGGCTGCTGCACAAGGAGTAGCACCGCGCGGCGAGGCCCGTCTCGTCGCTCGGGACCGCCACCGTCAGGAACTGGCCAGGTCGGTAGTCGAAATCCCCGGTCGACTCAGCAGGGATACGGAAGGTGATCGAGCGCGCGTCAGCCGTCTCCTCGACGACGTCGACGATCTCGAGCTCGTAGGACGTGATCTCCACGGTTCTCTTTCGTCATGTGGATGGGACCGGGCATGAGTCTGCTGCTGCGTCAGTAGCCGTCTTCAGCGCCGATCGGAATTGTCCCCTCGCGAGCGGCAGCCTCGATGCTGGCCCCCATCCTCGGGCACCCCTCGTGCACGGAGCGGGCGTCGGGCCGCGCCGTACGCCGCACCAGCACGGGGCAGGCTCGCTGGGCGTCCGCGCTCCACTGGATCGAGGTGTGGTGCTCACTGTTCTTCTTCACCCCGACCCGGGCCGTGCAGTCGAGGCAGGCGACCTCTGTCTGACGCGCCTGGGTGTAGAGCAGCTGGTCTCGCAGCGTGTCAGCGTCGGTGGGGACGAACGAGGCCACGTCCGATCTCCTAGGCGCCCGCGGTCGCGGACACGTCGGCGGCTGCCGGGGCTGCCGACTCCTCCTGCGCCCGCTTGGCCAGGTTGTCGGCGACCTCCTCCTGCCAGTACTCGTTCGCCTTGGTGGTGTCG
>JBAVCA010000428.1:0-36927 GCA_049586475.1 Nocardioides sp. | reverse complement strand
CGGTACCACCGTGTCCACGAGGTCGCGCTCGGTCGCGTCACGAATCTCGGCGCAGGCCGAGCCGATCGCCTCTCGTGCGCTCTGGTCGAGCAGGTGGGCACCCATCAGAACACCTCCCCCAGACCGGCTTCCTGGAGCGGGTGGGCGCCCTTGTGGCGACCGGGGATCTCGCCGCACAACCGGGGGGTCGGAAAAATCTTGCCGGGGTTGGTGATGTTCTGCGGGTCGAAGGCGCACCGCACCAGCTGCATCGTGTCGAGGTCGTCCTCGGTGTACATCCGCGGCATGTACTTCGCCTTGTCCATCCCCACACCGTGCTCGCCGGTGATCGAGCCACCGTGCTCGATGCACAAGTCGAGGATCGCTCCGCTGACCCGCTCCGCAGCCTCCCCCGCCCCCTCGATCTCGTCGTCGAAGAGCACCAGCGGATGCAGGTTGCCGTCACCGGCGTGGAAGACGTTGGCCACTCGCACGCCCGAGGAGCTGGAGAGCTCGGCGATCGCGGAGAGGACCTGGGGCAGGGCGGTGCGAGGAATGACGCCGTCCTGGACGATGTAGTCCGGGCTGATGCGACCCACTGCCGCGAACGCAGACTTGCGGCCTTTCCAGATCAGGGCGCGCTCCACCGGGTCGGTCGCGAGCCGCTGCTCGAAGGCGCCGTTCTCGGCGCACATGCGCTCGACCTCGACATACTCGTGCGCGACCTCGCCCGCCGCGCCGTCGAGCTCGATGACCAGCACGGCGCCGGCTCCGTCGGGGTAGTTGCAGTGGACCGCAGCCTCGGCGGCCTCGATCGCGAGGGCATCCATCATCTCGATCGCCGCGGGCACGATCCCGGCGGAGATGATCGCCGACGTCGCTGCACCGGCCTGGTCCGTGGTCGCGAAGCCGACCAGGATCGTGCGGACCTCCTCGGGCAGCCGCACCAGCTTGACGGTCGCCGAGGTCACGATGCCGAGCGTCCCCTCGGAGCCGATGACGGCACCGAGCAGGTCGTACCCAGGGCTGTCCGGAGCGTCGCCACCCAGCCGGACGAGGTCACCCTCGGACGTCACGAAGTCGGCACCGAGCACATGGTTGGTCGTGAAGCCGTACTTCAGGCAGTGCGCGCCACCGGAGTTCTCGGCGACGTTGCCGCCGATGGAGCAGATCTGCTGGCTGGACGGGTCCGGGGCGAAGTAGTAGCCGTGCGGGGTCGCGGCCCGGGTGACGTCGAGGTTGATCACCCCCGGCTCCACCACGGCTCGCTGGTCCTCGGGGCGCATCTCGGTGATCGCTCGCATCCGCGACGTCACGACGAGCACCCCGTCGGCGTGCGGCAGAGCGCCACCGGAGAGCCCGGTGCCGGATCCGCGAGCGACGTAGGGGACGCCGTGCTCGGCGCAGGCCCGCACGACGGCAGCGAGCTGGGACGCGTCCTCGGGGATGACCACGAGCGCCGGGGTGACCCGGTAGTGGGCGAGCCCGTCGCACTCATAGGTCCGCAGCTGGGCGCGGTCGGTGATCACGGCCGGCTCCGGCAGCACGCACCGAACGAGATCGACGACGGCCGCGATAGCGGTGGACATGGTCACGCCTCAGTCGACCTGGGCGGCGAGCCCGGCCGCCACGATCCCGGCCACCGCTGCAGCCTCGTCGTTGTCGGAGGTGTCGCCGGTGACCCCGACGGCACCGAGCAGGGCACCCTCCGAGTCCCGCACGAGCACGCCCCCGGGGACCGGCACCAGCGCGCCGCCGACCGCGGAGGTCACCGCGGCGATGAAGTAAGGCTGCTGCTCGGCGCGACCCATGATCGAGCGGGAGCCCATGCCGAGCGACAGCGCACCGTGGGCCTTGCCGAACCCGATCTCGAAGCGCTTCATCGACGAGCCGTCCTCGCGCTCGACGGCCACCACGTGACCGCCCGCGTCGAGGACAACCACCGTCATCGGTTTGAAGCCGGCGTCGGCCGCGTGGGCTCGGGCTGCGGCGATGATCGTCCGGGCGGCGGACAGGTCCAGGCTCATCGGTGGTCTCCTTGGGCAGTGGTCTTCCGTTGGGCTCGGCTGCGGTGCAGGATCGGCTCGGTGTAGCCGCTTGGCTGCTCGCGGCCGTCGAGGATCAGGGCTCGCGCGGCCGCGAAGGCCTCGCCGTCGAAGTCCGGGGCCATCGCGACGTACGACGGGTCGCCGGCGTTCTGCTCGTCGACCACGGCCGCCATCCGCCGTAGCGTCTCCTCGACCTGGTCGAGACTGACCACGCCGTGGTGCAGCCAGTTCGCGACGTGCTGCGCGGAGATGCGGCAGGTCGCCCGGTCCTCCATCAGGGGCTCGCCGGTGATGTCGGGCACCTTGGAGCAACCGATACCAGCATCGACCCAGCGCACGACGTAGCCCAGCAGGCTCTGGATGTTGTTGTCGATCTCCGCCTGGCGGTCCTCGGCGGACCAGGACTCCGGACTGCCCAGCGGAATCTGCAGCAGCTCGTCGCGGGTGGCGCGCGGACCACCGGCACGAAGCTCCTCCTGCCGCGACCGGACGTCGACCTGGTGGTAGTGCAGCGCATGGATGGTCGCCGCTGTCGGTGACGGCACCCAGGCGCAGCTCGCACCGGCCTGCGGGTGCCCGATCTTGACCTCGGCCATTGCAGCGAGGCTGTCGGGCGCGGCCCACATGCCCTTGCCGATCTGCGCCTTGCCGAGCAGTCCGCAGGCCAGCCCGATGTCGACGTTGGACTCCTCGTAGGCCTTGATCCAGGTCTCAGCCTTCATGTCGCTCTTGCGCACGACCGGTCCGGCCAGCATCGAGGTGTGGATCTCGTCGCCGGTGCGGTCGAGGAAACCGGTGTTGATGAAGGCCACGCGCTCGCGCGCCGCCTCGATGCAGGCCTTGAGGTTGAGCGTCGTGCGCCGCTCCTCGTCCATGATCCCGACCTTGATCGTCAGCGGCGCCAGCCCGAGCACCTGCTCGACGCGGTCGAAGAGCTCGACGGTGAACGCGACCTCCTCGGGGCCGTGCATCTTCGGCTTGACGACATACATCGAGCCGGTGCGCGAGTTCGTCAGCTGCGAGTCGCCGCGAAGGTCCTTCATGCTGCCGAGCCCGGTGACCAGGGCGTCGAGGATCCCTTCCGGCACCTCGTTGCCGTCGCGGTCGAGCACCGCGTCGGTCGTCATCAGGTGGCCCACCTGGCGGATGAAGAGCAGCGAACGGCCCGGGAGGGTGATCTCACCGCCGCCGGGCGCGTCGTAGGTGCGGTAGGGGTTCATCGAGCGCGTGAAGGTCTGCCCGTCCTTCGTGACCTCCTCGGACAGACTCCCGTCCATGAGCTCGAGCCAGTTGCGGTAGCCGCCCACCTTGTCGTCGGCGTCGACCGCAGCCACCGAGTCCTCGAGGTCCATGATCGTCGAGACGGCCGACTCGAGGAGGAGGTCCTTGACACCGGCTGCATCAGTCGAGCCGATGGCGTCGTCGCGGTCGACCTGGATCTCCACGTGCAGCCCGTGGTGCACGAGCAGCACGGCGTCCGGCGCCGCAGGCTCACCACGGGTGCCGACCAGCTGAGCCGGATCGGCGAGCCGGACCGGGTCTCCCCCGATCGTCACGGCCAGGCCCTCCCCGTCCACCGCGTACGACGTCGCGTCGGCGTGCGAGCCGCCGTCCAGCGGGAAGTGCTCGTCGAGCAGTGCCCGCCCGCGGGCGATGACCTCGTCGCCGCGCTTCCGGTTGTAGCTCGAGCCGGGCGCCAGGTCGCCGTCCCGGGAGATCACGTCGGTGCCGTAGAGCGCGTCGTACAGCGAGCCCCACCGAGCGTTGACCGCGTTGGTGGCGAAGCGCGCGTTGAGCAGCGGGACGACGAGCTGAGGTCCGGCGATCCGGGCCACCTCGTCGTCGACGTTCGCGGTGGTGACCTCGACCGCGTGAGGCTCCTCGACCAGGTAGCCGATCTCGGTCAGGAATGCTGCATAGGCCTCCGGATCCGGAGCGCCCGGGTTCTCGGTGTGAAAGGCATCGATACGAGCCTGGAGGTCCTCACGGCGCGCGAGCAGCTCTGCGTTGCGCCGAGTCAGGTCATGGATGAGCGCGTCGGCACCGTGCCAGAACGCATCGGCCTCGATGCCCGAGCCGGGCAGTGCCTCCTCGACGATGAACCGGTGCAGGCTCCTCGCGACGGCGAGCCCTCCTACCTGAACGCGATCCTGACTACGATCTGTCATCCCGACCTCTTGACTAAGTTTCCGCATTGTGAAAGTATTTATCTCTATCTTGGAAACTACGGACCTCACCCCGCGCTGTCAACCGTCTCGAGGCAGTGATCACCTGTGTCCAGCTTTATGAGCAACCCGTGAGAACCACCCTGTGAGCGGGGACCCCCGTGCCGGGGGCGTCCAGTCCCTGCACCGTGCGTTGGACCTCGTCGAGGTCGTCGCAGCCCGTGGTGGCCACCTGACGATCGGCGAGATCGCGGCAACCACCGGACTCCCCCTTCCCACTACGCACCGGCTCCTGCGCACCCTCGTCGACCGGGGTTACATGCGCCAGATGCCCAACCGGCGCTACGCGCTCGGCTTCCGACTGGTGCCGCTCGGCGCGACGGCGAGCTCCATGGTCGGTGCTGACACCGAGGGCGTGCTGGCGCGGCTGGTCGACGCCCTCGGCGAGACCGCCAACCTGGCTGCCCTCTCGGGCTCCCACGCGGAGTACGTCGCCCAGGTGCCCTCGCGGCACACGATGCGGATGTTCACCGAGGTCGGCCGCCAGGTCGACCTGCACAGCACGGGCGTCGGAAAGGCGCTGCTCGGCCAGCTCCCTGACACCCGGGTCCGCGAGATCGTGCGCCGCGCCGGCCTGCATCGTCAGACCGAGCACACCCTGGCGACCGAGGCAGCCCTGCTGAGCGACCTCGCCCTGGTGCGGAGCCGCGGCTACGCCCTCGACGAGCAGGAGCAGGAGGCGGGGGTCCGCTGCGTCGCGGTCCCGATCGGTCCCGAGCCGATGTCGTGGTTGGCGGTGTCGGTCTCCGGCCCGGTCACTCGGATGACCGATGAGCTCGTTCAACGAGCCGTGCCGTTGCTGCAGGAGGCCGGTCGACAGCTCGTCAGCCGGATGCAGAGCGCCAGCGGGGCTGTGGAGCGCTGACTGACGGGGTCGGCAGTCTACGATCCCCACAGCCAGTCACCATGGGGGTGGCTCAGCGCCGTGGAGGCACCATGCACTCGTCCGAGCCCGTCCGACCGTCCCGCAGGTCCGTCGTTCGCGGTGGTGCCGCCCTGGCCTGGAGCGTCCCGGTGGTGCTCCTCGCCACCTCGGCTCCCGCCCACGCGGCCTCAGGAGACACCACGCTCCAAGTCGTGCTGTCTCAGCCGGTTCGCGGCCTCGACGCCACGAAGACCCCACCGACGCAGACCGCCTTGATGGTGAGCTCGACGATCACCAACACGGGGACTTTCCCGACCCGTGCCCTGTCGGTGGTCCTGAGGGTGACGGCGTCCACCCCCATCGAGCTGAGCCAGAGCACCGCCTCCGCCGTGGCCGGCTTCGCCACGCCGGTGCGGAGCGGGAGCGGCCAGCAGGTGTTCTTCACCTACCTCGCCAACAGTCAGCTCGACGCCTTGAGCAGCATCGTCTTCAACCCCACGGTGCAGCTGCAGAGCGAGACCGACGGTGCCCTGCAGGTCGCCGCGTCGCCGGGCAACGGGACGACCGACGAAGCGAGCCTTCCCTACCAGTGACGACTCGCAGCGCCGGGCGTCGAGGCGGTGGACCCGGGCGCTGACGTGTCGGACATCACGTCGAACGGGGCTTCCAGCAGGTAGGACGGCGGGGTTCTCGGCAACGGGCCGACTATCGTGGGACCGCCGGGACGCGCATCTGGACAGGCGTCTAGAACATGTTCTAGTTTCGGGTCGAAGCCGCGGGCCCATGCCAGCGTGCAGCAACAGCAGGGATGAAGGTGAGCCAGGTGTCCAAGCAGGTCAAGCAGCTCGATCGGGTGGTCATCCGCTTCGCCGGCGACTCCGGGGACGGCATGCAGCTCACCGGCGACCGGTTCACGCAGGAGTCGGCCGCATTCGGCAACGACCTGGTGACCCTGCCCAACTTTCCCGCCGAGATCCGGGCGCCTCAGGGCACCCTGCCCGGAGTGTCGTCCTTCCAGGTGCACTTCGCCGACCACGACATCCTCACCGCGGGCGACGCCCCCGACGTCCTGGTGGCGATGAACCCAGCTGCGCTGAGGGCCAACCTGCCCGATCTTCCCAAGGGCGCCTCGATCATCGTGGACACCCACGACTTCACCAAGCGCAACCTCGTCAAGGCCGGTTACGACGCCAATCCGCTGGACTCCCTCGGCGACGCGGCCCCGGGACACCCACTCGCCGAGTTCGCCGTCCACCCGGTGGACCTGACCGGGATGACGGTCGAGGCCGTCAAGGAGTTCGGGCTGTCCCGCAAGGACGCTGCCCGCGCCAAGAACATGTTCGCCCTCGGACTGCTGTCCTGGATGTACGGACGGCCCACCGACGGCACCGAGGCGTTCCTGGCGAAGCGGTTCGCCAAGGTCCCCGACATTCGCGACGCCAACATCGTGGCGTTCAAGACGGGCTGGTACTACGGCGAGACGACCGAGGCCTTCGCGGTGCAGTACGAGATCAAGCCCGCCACCATGGCTCCGGGCACCTACCGCAACATCACCGGCAACCTCGCCCTCTCCTACGGCTTGGTCGCCGCCGGGGTCCAGTCCGGGCTGCCGGTCTTCCTCGGCTCCTACCCCATCACCCCTGCCTCCGACATCCTGCACGAGCTCAGCAAGCACAAGGCCTTCGGCGTCACCACGCTGCAGGCCGAGGACGAGATCGCCGGCATCGGTGCCGCGATCGGCGCCGCCTTCACCGGCTCGCTCGGCGTGACCACGACGTCCGGCCCCGGCATCGCGCTCAAGTCGGAGTTCATCGGGCTGGCCGTGATGACCGAGCTGCCGCTGCTGGTGATCGACGTCCAACGTGGTGGTCCCTCGACCGGACTGCCGACCAAGACCGAGCAGTCCGACCTCCTGCAGGTGATGTTCGGACGCAACGGCGAGGCACCCGTGCCGGTCGTGGCTGCCCAGTCGCCAGGCGACTGCTTCGACGCCGCCCTCGAGGCCGCCCGGATCGCGGTCACCTATCGCACCCCCGTCGTGCTGCTCTCCGACGGCTACCTCGCCAACGGCTCCGAGCCGTGGAAGATCCCCGACCTCGACGACCTGCCGAGCATCGACCCGGCCTTCGCCACCGAGCGCAACCATGTCGTCGAGAGCGAGGGCGACGCTCCGGACGTCACCGAGTTCTGGCCCTACCTGCGCGACGAGGAGACCCTCGCGCGACCCTGGGCCATCCCCGGCACGGCAGGCCTCGAGCACCGCATCGGCGGTCTCGAGAAGGGTGAGGGCCACGGAAACATCTCCTACGAGCCCGCCAACCACGAGCGCATGGTGCGCATCCGTCAGGCCAAGATCGACGGCATCGCCGACTCGCTGCCTCCGCTCGTGGTGGAGGACCCGTCGGGACGCGCCAAGGTCCTGGTGATCGGGTGGGGGTCGACCTACGGGCCGATCGGCGCGGGCTGCCGGCGGGTCCGCAAGGCCGGCTACGACGTGGCCCAGGTTCACCTGCGCCACCTCAACCCGTTCCCCCACGACCTCGGCGAGATCCTGCGCCGTTACGACAAGGTCCTGTGCCCCGAGATGAACCTCGGGCAGCTGCGCCTGTTGCTGCGCGGCAAGTACCTCGTCGACGCGCTCGGCTACAACCAGGTCAACGGGATGCCGCTGAAGGCCGCCGAGCTCGCCCAGGCGATCGGCGCGTTGGTCGTCGAGGCCGAGGGCATCCCGGCTGACGAGCTCGACCTGACTCCGATCAAGAACAAGGAGGCGGTCTCGTGACTGCTATCGACCTCGGCGTGCCCGGTCTCCGCTCCGGCACCGACCTCGTTCCCGCCGTCGACCCCGAAGCGCCCGCACAGACCGGCAAGGAGTTCACCTCCGACCAGGAGGTGCGTTGGTGCCCGGGCTGCGGTGACTACGCCGTGCTCAAGGCCGTGCAGTCGTTCCTCCCCGACCTCGGACTGCGTCGCGAGAACATCGTGTTCGTCTCCGGGATCGGCTGCTCGAGCCGCTTCCCCTACTACCTCGACACCTACGGGATGCACTCCATCCACGGTCGGGCGCCGTCGATCGCCAGTGGGATCGCCACCGCCCGTGAAGACCTCAGCGTCTGGGTCGTCACCGGCGACGGCGACGCGCTCTCCATCGGCGGCAACCACCTGATCCACGCGCTGCGCCGCAACATCAACATGACCATCTTGCTCTTCAACAACCGCATCTACGGTCTGACGAAGGGTCAGTACTCCCCCACGTCCGAGGCGGGCAAGATCACCAAGTCGACGCCGATGGGATCACTGGACCATCCCTTCAACCCGGTGTCGTTGGCCCTGGGCGCCGAGGCGACCTTCGTGGCCCGCACGGTCGACTCCGACCGCAAGCACCTCACCGCGGTCCTGTCGGCCGCCGCCGCTCACCGAGGCACGTCGCTGGTCGAGATCTACCAGAACTGCCCGATCTTCAACGACGGGGCCTTCGACGCGATCAAGGATCGCGACACCAAGGAGAACGCTCTCATCCCTCTGGTCCACGGCGAACCGATCCGCTTCGGCGTCCCGGTCGACGGCAAGGGCACCAAGGGTGTCGTGCGCGACACCGAGACCGGCGGTGTGAAGGTCGCCCTGGTGGCCGACGTCGGCGAGGACGCACTGCTCGTCCACGACGCGCACAGCCCAGACCCCTCGACGGCGTTCGCGATCTCGCGTCTCACCGACTCCGGCTACCTGAACACCTCACCGATCGGCATCTTCCGACAGGTGGAGCGCGCGACGTACGACGACCAGGCACGTTCGCAGCTGCGGTCCTCGCAGGACGCCGCGCCCGGCACTCCTCAGGAGCGACTCTCGGCCCTCATCAGTGGCGGCGACACCTGGAGCGTGGTCTGAAGCCTCACGGCATCGGGCAGCTTTCTCCCGGAGCCTTGACGCACGTCACCCAGACGTCGCTCGCCATCTTGCCCTTCTTCGCCCGCCAGGCCAGCGAGCCCGTGCGCGGGGCGTAGACGCGGACGGTGTAGCGACCCTTCTTGGTGATCGTGCCCGTTCGGAAGTCCTCGAAGTCGCAGGTCCCCTTCCTGCGATTGCAGCTGGCCGCCCGCTGGATCCGGACCGGTCCCTTCTTGGGCCGGATCAGGCCGGTGATGAAGAGCTGACCACCGTCTCGCTTGACCACTTTCGCGGTCAGCTTGCGGACCCGGCGGGCCGACACCGGGTCGGCGGACGACCCGGTGGTTGCCCCGGTGGTGGCCCCGGGGGTGATTGCGGTGATCATCCCTGCGGTCCGGAGCGTGGCTGACGGGTGCGCGGATCCAGCGGTGAACGCCGACGTGGTGGCCGACGGGGCGGGCGTCGCCAGACCGACGAATGCACACGTGAGGACGACGAGGACCACGAGGACCACGGAGACGACATTGCTGGCTCGCACGGACTCCCTGACTGTCGACGAGCGATGGTCATCGATTGATGGGCGATTGCTGGGCGATAGATGGGCGCACCTACCGCGGCCATAGTATCGAGGAGTGCCCGACCATCGCCGCGGCCTCCTGCTGGGTGTCGGTGCCTACGCCCTCTGGGGAGCCTTCCCTCTGTACTGGCCACTGCTGGAGCCGTCCGGCGCCGCGGAGATCCTGGCTCATCGGATGGTCTGGTCGCTGCTGGTGATGGGTCTGCTGGTGCTCGTGCTCGGGCGCGTCAGCAAGGTGGCTGCGATCCTGACTGACCGTCGGGTGACGTCGCTGCTGGTCCTCGCGGCGCTGGCCATCACCGCCAACTGGGCGACGTTCATCTACGGCGTCAACAGTGGCCGGGTGGTCGAGACCTCCCTCGGCTACTTCATCAACCCCCTCGTCACCGTGCTGCTCGCGGTCCTGATCCTCGGCGAGCGCCTGCGGCGCCTGCAGTGGGTCGCCGTGGCGATCGGCCTGGTTGCTGTCGTGGTGCTCGCCCTCGACTACGGTCGGCCGCCCTGGATCGCGCTGATCCTCGCCTTCTCCTTCGGGTCATACGCGCTGGCCAAGAAGTCCGCGAACGTGGGTGCGGTGGAGAGCCTGGCCGTGGAGACGTCGGTCATCGCTCCCTTCGCCCTGGCCTACCTGGTGGTCCTCACGGTCATGGGCCGCTCGACGTTTGCGACCGAAGGCCTCGGCCACGCCCTGCTCATCCCGACCACCGGCGTGGTCACCGCGATCCCCCTGATCCTGTTTGGAGCCGCGGCGGTGCGCGTCCCCATGGTCAGCCTCGGGTTGCTGCAGTACCTCGCGCCGCTGCTGCAGTTCGCCCTCGGTCTGGTGGTGTTCAACGAGGCGATGACCGCTGGCCGATGGATCGGTTTCGCACTCGTGTGGGCCGCACTGGCGCTGTTCACCTTCGAGGCGGTGCGTCACCGCAGCCGGCAGCTGCGGTTGACCGTGGCCGCCTCCGGCCTCGGCTAACGGCGACTGATCAGGCCGAGCGGACGGCCACGACGTCGGCGAAGGCCTCGAGGGCATCGCGCACCGCACCGTGCGGGAGGATCTCCAGCAAGGCCTTGGCCTCGTTCGACCGGGCCACCACGTAGGCCTTGGCCTCGATCATCGCAGGGTGGACCCGGAGCAGGGCGAGCGCCTCGGTGACCAGCTCGTCGTCGGCCAGCGGCGCCCCGAGGAGCTCGTGGAGCCGGGCGTCGGCCGGGTCGGTCGAGGCCAAGGCCATCAGCACCGGCAGCGTCGGCACCCCTTCGCGCAGGTCCGTACCGGGAGTCTTGCCGGACTCATCGGACTCGGAAGCGATGTCGAGGATGTCGTCGGAGAGCTGGAAGGCAGAGCCCACGATCTCGCCGTACGCCGTCAGCGCCTCCTCGACCTCGGGGGTGGCACCGCCGAACCGTGCGCCGTAGCGCGCCGAGGTCGCGATCAAGGAGCCGGTCTTGCCGGCCACGACGTCGAGATAATGCTGAAGCGGGTCCTCGGTCGGGCCGGGCCGCACCGTCTCCATGATCTGTCCCTCGACGAGTCGAGTGAAGGTCTCGGCCTGGATCCGCACGGCCTCCGAGCCCAGCATCGCCGTGAGCTCAGAAGACTTGGCGAACAGGAAGTCACCGGTGAGGATCGCGACCAGGTTGTCCCACCGCGCATTGGCCGAGTCCGCACCGCGGCGAAGGGCGGCCTCGTCCATCACGTCGTCGTGGTACAGCGAGCCGACGTGGGTGATCTCCACGACGCACGCGGCTGTCACGACGTCGTCCGACTCGGGGTGAGCGCCGGCCTCGGCCGCGAGCAGCACCAGCAACGGCCGGAAGCGCTTGCCACCAGCCGACAAGAGGTGTTGGGCGGCTGCGGTGACGTACGGAGCACGGCTGACCGCGTGCCCGAAGAGAGCTTGCTCGACCTCAGCCATCCGCTCGCTCAACCGACGAGCGAGCGCGGCGTCGGTGATCGGCAGCGCCAGGTCGAGCGGTGCCACCGGTCCGGGCACGTCCTGACCAGCGGCAGAGGGCGGAGGCGTCGTCACCTGATGAAGTCTCCCGCATGCACCGCCAGGTCGAGCACCGGACCAGGCACCACGCCGAGGAACAGCGTGGCGGCGGCGCACAACCCGATGGTCAACCCGGTCCACGGGGAGGCGGAGGTGACGTGGGCGACCTCCTCTGTGGGCTCCGGGTCGGTGAAGAACATCAGCCGGATGAAGCGCCCGTAGAAGTAGACCGCGATGATGCTGGACGCGATCGCCACCAGCACCACGGGCCAGGCTCCCGCCGACATGGCGACGGTGAAGACCGCCCACTTGCCGACGAACCCAGCGGTGAGCGGGATCCCCGCCATGGAGAGCAGGAAGAAGGCGAACAGCCCTGCGACCAGGGGCGACCGCTTGCCGAGCCCGGTCCAGCGGACGAACGAGGAGGCCTCGCCGTTGGCGTCGCGGACGACGGTCACCAGCGCGAAGGCACCGAGTGAGGCGACCCCGTAGGACGTCAGGTAGAAGAGGACGGACTCCAGCGAGGTGATCTGCCCGTCGGCGAGCTCGCCGGCAGCCTGCAGGCCGAGCACTCCGGTGAGGAGGAAGCCGGTGTGGGCGATCGCCGAGTAGGCCAGCATCCGCTTCACGTCGGTCTGCACGATCGCGACGACGGCACCCACGAGCATGGTCAGGATGGCCACGACCCACAGCATCGGCTGCCAGTCCCAGCGATCGGCTCCGAAGGCGACATAGAACAGCCGCAGCATGGCGCCGAAGGCGGCGACCTTGGTGCCGGCTGACATGAAGGCGGTCACGGCCGTCGGAGCACCCTGGTAGACGTCGGGGGTCCAGGACTGGAACGGGACGGCCCCGATCTTGAAGAAGAGCCCCACCGAGAGCAACGCGATGCCGAGGGTCAACAGGATCTCGTTGTCGGCCCCGTTCACGACCGCCTCGTTGATCGCAGCGAAGTTCATCGAACCGGCGTACCCGTAGACGAGCGCGAGTCCGTAGAGGAAGAACCCGGAGGAGAAGGCGCCGAGCAGGAAGTACTTCATCGCCGCCTCCTGGCTCAGCAGGCGGCGACGACGCGCCAGGCCGCAGAGCAGGTAGAGCGGCAGCGAGAGCACCTCGAGGGCGACGAACATCATCAGCAGGTCCCCCGAGGCGGGGAAGAGCAGCATGCCGGCCACCGCAAACATCAGCAGCGGGTAGACCTCGGTGTGGGCCAGGCCCTTGCTGGACGCCTCGCGCTCGGCCTCGGTGCCCGGCAGAGCAGCGGCCTGACCGGCGAAGGCGGAGACTCCCGCCTCGAGCTTCCGCTCGGCGAAGAGGGCCACACCACCGAGCGCGAAGACCAGGATCAGGCCCCACAGGTAGATGGTCGGACCGTCGACGACGATCGAGCCCTCGGCCCCGACGAGGCCCTGAGCCGCACCGTCGGACCCGACACCGTCGAGGTTCAGCCCGACCGCGATCGTGGCGCCCAGCGCGGCGGCGACGCCGACCCCGGCCAATGTGGTCTGCACGACGTGGCGCCGTTCGCGCGGCAGGAACGCCTCGACGATGACGCCCACGCAGGCGACGGCCAGGATGATCAGCAGCGGCGAGAGCTCGGCGTACTCGATGGTGGGCTTGATGTAGTCCATCTCAGCGACCCTCTTCCTCGGCCAGGGTGGTGGCGACCGTTGGCTCGTCGTCGGTGACCCCGACGTGGAGCATCAGGTCGGCGACGTAGGGATTGCTCGCCTCGAGCAGCGGCTTGGGGAAGAAGCCGAAGAAGACCAGCGCCACCATCAGCGGAGCGACCGCGACGAGCTCGCGCAACGTGCCGTCGGGGGTGGACTCGGTCTCGACGGGCGTCGGCCCGGTCATGATCCGCTGGTACATCCACAGCACGTAGATGGCCGCCAGGACGATGCCGGTCACTGCGAACGCACCGACCCACCAGGCGTAGTCGAAGGCAGCGAGCAGGACCAGGAACTCGGAGATGAACGGGCTGAGCCCGGGCAGGCCGAGCGTGGCGAGACCGGCGATGAGCAGCAGCCCCGCCAGGATCGGCGCGGCCTTCTCGATGCCGCCCATCTCGGAGATGAGCGAGGTGCCGCGCCGCTTGATGAGGTATCCCGCGATCAGGAACAGCGCCGCAGTGCCGAGGCCGTGGTTGACCATGTAGAGGATCGCACCGGTCCCGCCCTGGCTGCTGAAGACGAAGATACCGAGGGTGATGAACCCGAAGTGGCTCAACGAGGTCAGACCGATCAGGCGCAGGACGTCGTCCTGGCCGATCGCGACCAGGGCGCCGTAGATGATCGAGATGACCGCGATCGTCACGACGGCCGGGGTGGCCCACTGCGAGGCCTCGGGGAAGATGCCGAGGCAGAAGCGCAGCATGCCGAACGTGCCGATCTTGTCGAGCACGCAGACGAGCAGCACGCTCGTGCCCGGGGTGGCCTTCTCGGTGGTGTCGGCCAGCCAGGTGTGCACGGGGAACAGCGGGGCCTTGATCGCGAAGGCGATGAAGAAGCCCAGGAACAGCCAACGTCCGGCACCGGTGTCGATGTCGAGCGCCATCAGGTCCGAGAGCAGGTAGGACGGACGACCCTCCTGCGCCGAGACGACGTAGAGGCCGACAACGGAGGCGAGCAGGACCAGTCCGCCGCCGAGCTGGAACATCAAGAACTTCAGCGCCGCGGCGCTGCGCCCCTCCTTGCCGAATCCTCCGATCAGGAAGTAGGCCGGGATCAGCGTGGCCTCGAAGACGACGTAGAAGAGGAACACGTCGGTGGCGAGGAAGACGGCCAGCGACAACGCCTCGAGTGCGAGCACCCAGCCGTAGAACGACTTCGGGTTGGTGTCTCCGGCGTCCCAGTCCGCGACCAGGACGATGGGGACCAGAACCACGGTCAGGAGCACCAGGAGCAGCCCGAGACCGTCGACGCCGAGGGCGTAGTGGACGCCGAAGGCCTCGATCCAGGAGACCTGCTCGGTCAGCTGCATGCCGCCGTTGACGTCGTACATCAGCGCAACGACGATGCCGAGGCCGAGGGTGAGGGCGGTGCTGCCCAGCGCGATCACCCGGCTGTGGGCTGCCGGGACAGCAGCGATCAGGAGGGCCCCCAGGAGGGGCACGAGGATCAGTGTGGTCAGCATCAGAGGTTAACCGCCAGCATGGCTAGGGCGACGAGCACGACGCCGACGAGCACGGAAAGTGCGTAGGAGCGGACATAGCCGGTCTGGATCTTGCGCAGCTGACCACCGATGGCGCGCGTCGCGCCACCGCCGCCCATGAACAGGCCGTCGGCACCGCTGCGGTCGAAGGCCTGCAGGCCCGACACCAGGCGGCGGCCGGGCTCGACGACCAGCCCCTCGTTGATGGCGTCGCCGTAGAGGTCGGCCCGTGCGGCCTTGACAGCGAGTGAGACGTCGGTGGGCGCGGTGTCCGGCACCGGACGGCGGGCGACCAGGGCGATAGCCGTGGCCACGCCGATCGCGACGATGGCCACGACGATGATCGTCAGCACGATCGGGGCGAACGGGAGGTCGAGCTCGGGTTCGGGGCCGGTGATCGGCTCGAGCCAGTGGACGATCCAGCCGTTGAGGAGCAGGAAGCCACCGAGCACCGACAGCGCCGCCAGCACGATGAGCGGCACGGTCATCAGTGCGGGCGACTCGTGCGGGTGCACGTCCTGGCGCCAGCGACGGTCGCTGAAGAAGGTCATGATCATCAGGCGGGTCATGTAGAAGGCGGTGACGCCCGCGCCGATCATCGCGGCGATGCCGACCAGGAGGTTCTCCGACAGCGCCGCCTCGATGATCTTGTCCTTCGACCAGAAACCGGAGAACCCTGGGAAACCGATGATCGCCAGGTAGCCCATGGCAAAGGTGAGGAAGGTGACCGGCAGTGCCTTGTTGAGGACGCCGTAGTGACGCATGTCGACGTCGTCGTCCATCGCGTGCATGACCGAGCCGGCGCCAAGGAACATGTTGGCCTTGAAGAAGCCGTGCGTGATCAGGTGGAAGATCGCGAAGGCGTAGCCTGCCGGGCCGAGACCGGCACCCAGCATCATGTAGCCGATCTGGCTCATGGTCGAGCCCGCCAGGACCTTCTTGATGTCGTCCTTGGCGCAACCGATGACCGCACCCCACAGCAACGTGACGACGGCCACGATGACCACGCAGGTCTGGGCAACCGGCGCGTACTCGAAGACGAAGTTGGATCGCACCACGAGGTAGACACCCGCGGTGACCATGGTCGCGGCATGGATGAGGGCCGAGACCGGGGTCGGGCCCTCCATCGCATCCAGCAACCAGGCCTGGAGCGGGACCTGGGCAGACTTGCCGGCGGCTCCGACGAGCAGCAAGATGCCGAGCGCCGTCATCGTGCCTTCGGGCGCTTGCTCGGCAAGCTGGCTGATGCCGGCGTAGTCGGTGGTGCCGAAGGTGACGAAGGCCAGGAAGATGGCGCTGGCCATGCCCATGTCACCGACGCGGTTGATCACGAACGCCTTCTTCGCGGCGGCGGCAGCGCTGTTCTTGTGCTGCCAGAACCCGATGAGCAGGTAGGAGGCCAGACCGACCCCCTCCCAGCCGAGGAAGAGACCCACGTAGTTGGCCGAGAGGATCAGCATGAGCATCGCGGCGACGAAGAGGTTGAGGTAGCCGAAGAACCGGCGCCGTCGCGCGTCGTGCTCCATGTAGGCGATGGAGTAGACGTGGATCAGCGAACCGACGCCCGTGATGAGCAGCAGGAACAGAGCGGAGAGCTGGTCGTAGAGCAAGTCCATGCCGACGTCGAGACCACCGACCTGGATCCAGTCGTAGAGGTGCTGCCCGATCTGGCGCTCCTCCTCGTCGCGGCCCAGGAGCTTGATCATGAACAGCACCGAGAGCACGAAGGACCCGACCGGCAACGCGGTGCCGAGCCAGTGGCCCCACCGATCGGTGCGGCGTCCGCCGAGCAGCAGGATCAGCGCGCCGGCCAGAGGCAGCGCGATCACCAGCCACAGCAGGGAGAAGACGCCCTCGGCGCTCTCGGGGGAGACCACCGGGATGGCCCCGGTCTCGAATACGTACATCAGGCCCTCTACCTCAGAACTTCAACAGGCTGGCGTCGTCGACCGAGGCCGAGCGACGCGTGCGGAAGATGGTCATGATGATCGCCAGGCCCACGACGACCTCGGCCGCAGCAACGACCATCACGAAGAACGCCGCCACCTGGCCCTCGAGGTTCCCGTTCTGCTTGGCGAACGCGACGAGGGCGAGGTTGGAGGCGTTGAGCATCAGCTCGACGCACATGAACACCACGATCGCGTTGCGGCGTACCAGGACGCCGACCGACCCGATCGTGAAGAGGATCGCGGAGAGGACGATGTACTCGGTCACTTGCCCTCCTCCAACCCGTGCTCGTCGAGACCCAGCTGTCGCTTGAGCTCCTCGATGTCGTCTGCCATGGCCGGCGCCGAACGCACCGTGCCGCGGGCGGCGAGCACCCGCGAGATGGAGTCCTCGGCGGCCGTGCCGTCCGGGAGCAGCGCCGGGGTGTCGACCGCGTTGTGACGGGCGTAGACCCCGGGAGCGGGCAACGGGCCGAGGTGCGTGCCCTTCTCGGCGTAGTCGCGCACCCGCTTGGCGGCGAGCTCGGCCTGCGTGGGCCGGGGGGTGAGGCGCTCGCGGTGCGCGAGCACCATCGCACCGACCGCGGCAGTGATGAGCAGGGCGCTGGTGACCTCGAAGGCGAAGACGTAGCGCGAGAAGATGAGGTTGGCCAACGCCTCGATGTTCCCGCCGTCGTTCGCCTCGTCGAGCCCGGTCGCGGTGCCGAGGGTCAGCTGACCCAGCCCCACGACCAGGATCAGGCCCAGGAGGAGGCCGGTCACCGCGGCCATGGCGCGCTGACCCTTGATCGTCTCGATGACCGAGTCGGAGGCATCGACACCGACGAGCATGACGACGAAGAGGAACAGCATCAGGATCGCGCCGGTGTAGACGATGATCTGCACCGCGAACAGGAAGGGTGCCTCGAGGACGGCGTAGAGGATCGCCAGCGAGATCATCACGACCGCCAGGAGCAGCGCGGCGTGCACTGCCTTGCGTACCACCAGCAGCCCGAGGGCTGCGAGCACCATGATCGGTGCCAGGCTCCAGAAGGCAATCATCCGCGCTCCCCGGGTGCTGCGGCGCCACCGGCGACCGTGGGCTCCGGGACGGAGTAGGTGTTGCGGTAGTAGTCGCCCTCGTCGTCGCCGAGGCGCATCGGGTGCGGCGGCTGCTCCATGCCCGGCAGCAGCGGCGCGAGCAGGTCGGACTTCTCGTAGATGAGGTCGGCGCGGTTGTTGTCGGCGAGCTCGTACTCGTTGGTCATCGTGAGCGCCCGGGTCGGGCACGCCTCGATGCACAGTCCGCACAGGATGCAGCGCAGGTAGTTGATCTGGTAGACGCGGCCGTACCGCTCACCGGGGCTGAACCGCTCACCGTCCTCGGCGTCAGAGTTGCTGCCACCCTCGACGTAGATCGCGTCAGCCGGGCAGGCCCACGCACACAGCTCGCACCCGATGCACTTCTCCAGCCCGTCGGGCCACCGGTTGAGCTGGTGCCGCCCGTGGAAGCGGGGTGCGGTGGGGAACTTCTCGTCGGGGTACTGCTCGGTGACGACCTTCTTGAACATCGTCTTGAAGGTGACCCCGAACCCGGCGACGGGATCGATGAACTGTTCCTTGAAGGTCTTCTGGTCGGGCTGGCGCTTGTCCGGCTGCCCGGGTTGCTTGGCCATCAGGCGTCCTCTCCTGAGACGGTGGACATCGGTGTCGATCGCTCGAAGGAGAGCGGCACCGCGGCACCGCGGACAGCACCTCCTACGGGCATGGGCGGGGTGGGGTACCCGCCGGGGATGGCGCGGACCTCGTCCGCCCCGGCGGACTCGTCGATCGTCTCGCCGTCGCTCCCGAAGAAGAACAGCGCGAGGAACGCGACCAGCACGACGCCGATGATGATCGGCAGGTTGTCACTCGCGAACCAGCCCTCGAGTCGAGCGACCCGCAGCGTCGCGACCGCCACGATCCAGGCGAGCGAGATCGGGATCAGGTACTTCCAGCCGAGCTTCATGAACTGGTCGTAGCGCATCCGGGGCAGGGAGCCCCGCAGCCAGATGAAGAAGAACACGAAGGCCAGGACCTTGCCGAGGAACCAGATGACGGGCACGTAGCCCTCGTTGGCTCCGGCCCAGAACTCGTCGATCCAGAACGGGGCCGCCCAGCCGCCGAGGAACAGCGTCGTGGCCATCGCCGAGACCGTGACCATGTTGACGTACTCGGCGAGGAAGAACAGGGCGAACTTGATCGAGGAGTACTCGGTGTGGAACCCACCGACGAGCTCACCCTCGGCCTCCGGGAGGTCGAAGGGAGCGCGGTTGGTCTCCCCCACCATCGAGATCACGAAGATCACGAACGAGGGCAGCAGGATCAGTCCGAACCACAGGTCGTCCTGCGCGGCGACGATCTCGGAGGTCGACAACGAGCCGGCGTAGAGGAAGACCGCGACGAGCGCGAGACCCATCGCGACCTCGTAGGAGATCACCTGCGCTCCGGAGCGCAGCGCGCCGAGCAACGAGTACGTCGACCCGCTCGACCAGCCGCCGAGAACGATGCCGTAGATCCCGATCGAGGCGATCGCGAGCACGAAGAGCACCGCGACCGGCATGTCGGTGAGCTGCAGCATCGTCTTGGTGTCGGTGAACGGGATCGTCACCTCGGGCCCGAACGGGATCACCGCGAACGCCACGAACGCGGGCACCACCGACAGGATCGGCGCCAGGGTGAAGACGACCTTGTCGGCGGCCTTGGGGGTCAGGTCCTCCTTGAACATCAGCTTGGCGCCGTCGGCCAGCGACTGGAGGGATCCTCCGGGGCCGTTGCGGTTCGGGCCGATGCGGTGCTGCATGCGCGCCACCACCCGGCGCTCCCACCAGATGTTGAAGAGCGTGAGCAGCACGAGGATCAGAAAGATCAGGACTGCTTTGAGCAGCACGACCCACAGCGGGTCGTTGCCGAAGCCGGCGATCGAGTCCATCAGGCGTCCCCTCCGGAGATCGTGACGCGGGCACCAGGCGGGGCCAGGTCGGTGAGCAGTCCGAGCCCGCTCGAGTTGGTCGGGACCCACACGACGCCGTCGACCATGTCGGCGGCGATCTCGGTGGGAAGCGTGACGGAGCCGCGCTCGCCGGTCAACGTGACGGTGGGACCCACCGCCTCGAAGACGACGCGGCTGACCTTCGCCACCGCCGGACGCGCGGTGGCGGCGAGGTGCTTGTCACCGGCCTGCATGGTGCCCTGGTCGAGCATCTGCTTCCACGTCGCCAGCACCAGGCCGGGAGCATCGAAGTCCGACGGCGCAGCGGCGACCCTCGACATGGTGCTGCGAGGCCCGTCCCACGGACCGAGGTCCTCCATCTGGGCCCAGACGTCCGAGACCGTGCGGAAGCCCAGCGGCGCGCGCATCTCTTCCGCGATCCCGGCCAGGACCCGCAGGTCAGGCAACGACGAGGGGCTGCCGAGCACGGCGTCGAAGGGGCGCGAGCGTCCCTCCCAGTTGACGAAGGTGCCAGCCTTGTCGATGACCGGCGCGACGGGGAAGACCACGTCCGCGGCGCGGGTGACGTCGCTGGCTCGCACGTCGAGCGCGACGACGAACTGCGCCCGGTCGATGGCTGCCGAGGTCGCTGCGGGGTCTGCGGTGTCGGTCGGGTCGACCCCACCGATGACCAGTCCCGCAAGGTCGCCTGCGCCGAGGGCGGCGACGATCGCGTCGCCGTCGCGGCCGGGGCCCTCGGGGAGGTGGCTGACGCCCCAAGCAGTCGCAGCGTCGACGCGGGCCTGCGGGTCGGAGACCGGACGTCCACCCGGGAGGAGACCGGGCAGGCACCCGGTGTCGAGGGCACCACGATCGCCGGCACGGCGCGGCACCCAGGCCACCCGGGCGCCGGACTTCGCGACCAGCTCGGAGACGGCGCTGAAGCCACCGCGCACCGTGGCTAGGCGCTCGCCCACCAGGATCACCGAGGTGGCGTCGACGCCGTGCTCGGCGTGGCCCAGGAGCGAGCCGATCACGGCGGGCTCGTCCCCCGGGACGGTCGGAATCAGGGTGCCGTTCACCTTGGCCAGACCGCGGGTGGTGAAGGGTGCGATCGCCAGCACTCGAGTGCCGTTGTGCAGCGCGGCCTTGCGCAGGCGCAGGAAGATCGCACCCGCCTCGTCCTCGGGCTCGAAGCCCACGAGCACCACTGTCGCGGCATCCTCGAGGTCGGCGTAGGTCACGGCGCCCCCGTTGACACCACCGGGGCCGGTGGCCACCACGTGAGCAGCGAGGAAGTCAGCCTCCTCCGCGGAGTGCGGTCGGGACCGGAAGTCGATGTCGTTGGTGCCGAGCGCGACGCGGGCGAACTTGGAGTAGGCGTAGGCGTCCTCGCCGGTCAGCCTGCCACCGGTGAGCACCCCGACACCGCCGGCGGCGCGAGCGGCCGCGAGGCCCTTGGCGGCAACCGAGAAGGCCTCGGGCCACGACGCCGGGCGCAGGGCGCCGTCCTCGTCGCGCACCTGTGGGTAGGTCAGTCGGTCCGGTTCCACGGCGTAGGTGAAGGCGAAGCGGTCCTTGTCGGTGATCCACTCCTCGTTGACCTCGGGGTCGTTGCCCGCCAGGCGGCGCATGACCTTGCCCCGGCGGTGGTCCACCCGGATCGCGGAGCCGCAGGCGTCGTGCTCCGCGACGGCAGGGCTGGAGACGAGGTCGAAGGGACGCGATCGGAAGCGGTAGGACTCCGACGTCAACGCGCCGACCGGGCAGATCTGGATGGTGTTGCCCGCGAAGTACGACAGGAAAGGAGCGTTCTCGGCGATGCCGATCTGCTGCTGGGCGCCACGCTCGATCAGAGCGATGAAGGGGTCGCCGGGGATCTCTTCGGCGAACCTGGTGCAGCGCTGGCAGACGATGCACCGTTCCCGGTCGAGCAGCACCTGGGGCGAGAGGTTGATCGGCTTGGGGAAGGTGCGCTTGACCCCGCCCGAGCCGGAGCTCACGAAGCGGGACTCGCCGCGGCCGTTGCTCATCGCCTGGTTCTGCAGGGGGCACTCGCCGCCCTTGTCGCACACCGGGCAGTCGAGCGGATGGTTGATCAGCAGGAACTCCATCACGCCCTGCTGGGCCTTGTCGGCCACCTCGCTGGTCGCCTGGGTGTTGACGACCATGCCGTCAGCCACCGGCAGGGTGCAGGAGGCCTGCGGCTTGGGGAAGCCGCGACCGTTGCCGGCGTCGGGGACCTCCACCAGGCACTGTCGGCAGGCTCCGGCCGGGGCGAGCAGCGGATGGTCGCAGAATCGCGGGATCTGGATTCCGACCTGCTCGGCGGCCCTGATCACCAAGGTGTCCTTGGCGACGTCGACCTGGACGCCGTCGATGGTGACCGTCACGGTCTCGACGACCTGACTGGCCTTCTCAGGGGTGGTAGTCATCGCAATCAGGCTCCGGTGCGGGTCAGGGACGAGGCCCAGACGGTGGAGGCCGCCGGGTCGAGTGGGCAACCGCCGTGGGTCAGGTGGGCGAGGTACTCGTCGCGGAAGTACTCGATCGAGCTGGAGATCGGGCTGGTGGCGCCGTCACCGAGGGCGCAGAAGGACCGGCCCAGGATGTTGTCGCACTGGTCGAGGAGCAGGTCGAGGTCGGACTCGGCGCCCTTGCCCTGCTCGATCGCGGCCAGGGTCTGGACCAGCCACCACGTGCCCTCGCGGCACGGGGTGCACTTGCCGCAGGACTCGTGCTTGTAGAACTCGGTCCAGCGCAGCACCGCGCGGACCACGCACGTGGTCTCGTCGAAGAGCTGGATCGCTCGGGTGCCGAGCATGGTGCCGGCTTCGGCCATGCCCTCGAAGTCGAGCGGCAGGTCGAGGTGCTGGTCGGTGAGCAGCGGGGTGCTGGAGCCGCCTGGCGTCCAGAACTTCAGCTGGTGACCGGAGCGGATGCCGCCGGCGAGCTCGATCAGCTCGCGCAGGGTGATCCCGAGCGGGGCTTCGAACTGACCGGGGTTGGTGACGTGTCCGGAGAGGGAGAAGATCCCGTACCCCTTGGACTTCTCGGTGCCCATCGAGGAGAACCACTCGGCGCCGTGCTCGATGATGCTCGGCACGGAGGCGATCGACTCGACGTTGTTGATCACGGTCGGGCACGCGTAGAGCCCGGCGACCGCGGGGAACGGCGGGCGCAGGCGCGGTTGCCCGCGGCGCCCTTCGAGCCCTTCGAGCAGGGCCGTCTCCTCGCCGCAGATGTAGGCGCCGGCACCGGCGTGCACCACGACGTCGAGGTCGTAGCCGGAGCCGTGGATGTTCTTGCCGAGGTGGCCCGCGGCGTAGGCCTCGGCCACCGCGGCCTGCACCCGACGGATGACGTGCAGGATCTCGCCGCGGATGTAGATGAAGGCAGTGTTGGCGCGGATCGCGTAGGAGGAGATGATCACGCCCTCGACGAGCAGGTGGGGCGAGGCCATCATCAGTGGCGTGTCCTTGCACGTGCCCGGCTCGGACTCATCGGCGTTGACCACGAGGTACTTCGGCTTCGGGTTGTCCTGCGGGATGAAAGACCACTTCATGCCGGTGGGGAATCCGGCGCCGCCGCGTCCGCGCAGGCCCGAGTCCTTCACCGCGGCGATGATGTCGTCCTGCGCCATCGTCAGGGCCTTCTTCAACGACGCGTAGCCGCCCCGGGACTCATAGACCGGGAGCGTCCAGCTGCGCTCGGTGCCCCAGTCCTTGGTGAGGACCGGGGTGAGGGTGTCGATCGTGCCCATTGGCTACTTCGCCTCTTTCTTCTCGGCGGCCGTCGTGTCGGCGGCGTCCTCGGCCTCGACAGCAGCAGCTTCGGCGTGCTGGTCATCGGCTTCGCGGGCTGCCTGCGGACGCTCCGCCTTCTCCTCGGGCACCGCCGGAGCGGGGTCCGAGCCATCAGCGGTGGGGGAGGCGGAGTCGGCCTGCTCATCTGCCGGTGCCGCCCAGCCGCGCTGGTCGGCGATCTCCAGGCCCAGCACGGAGGCCGGGCCTGCGGCCGGACCCTCGTCGACCCGGTCGTCCGGGAAGCCGGCGAGCACGCGCTCGGCCTCGCGCCACGTGCAGATGCGCGGGCCACGGGTGGAGGTGACCTCGGCGCCGGCGCGCAGCTCGTCGACGACCTGGACCGCCGACTCCGGCGTCTGGTTGTCCATGAACTCCCAGTTGACCATCATCACCGGGGCGTAGTCGCACGCGGCGTTGCACTCGAGGTGCTCGAGGGTGATGCTCCGCTGACCCTCGACATCGGGAGTGGTCTCGTCGTTACCCACCTCGAGGTGGTCCTTGAGGCGCGTGAAGATCTCGTCGCCGCCCATCACCGCGCACAGCGTGTTGGTGCACACCCCGACGTGATAGTCCCCGACAGGCTTGCGCTTGTACATCGTGTAGAACGTCGCCACGCCGCTGACCTCGGCGGGGCTGATCTCGAGGATCTTGGCGCAGGTCTCGATCCCCTCGGGCGTGACGCGTCCCTCGACCGACTGGACGAGATGGAGCATCGGGAGGAGCCCTGAGCGCTTCTCGGGGTAGCGGCCGGCGATCTCGACCAGCTCGGCACGCGTGGATTCGGGCAGCATCAGCTACCAGCCTTTCGGGGTCCCTGCGGCGTTGACTGCGGGGCGAGGCGGAGGAACACGGGTCGTGGGGTGTCGATCATCTGTCCACGCCTCCCATGACCGGGTCGATGGAGGCGATAGCAACGATGACGTCGGCCACCTGACCGCCCTCGCTCATCACGCTGGTCGCCTGCAAGTTGGTGAAGGACGGGTCTCGGAAGTGCACCCGGAACGGACGGGTGCCGCCGTCGGAGACCACGTGGGCACCGAGCTCGCCGCGCGGCGACTCGATCGGTACGTAGGCCTGCCCGACGGGAACCCGGAAGCCCTCGGTGACGAGCTTGAAGTGGTGGATCAGGCCTTCCATCGACTCGCCCATGATGTGGCGGATGTGGTCGAGGGAGTTGCCCATGCCGTCGCTGCCGATGGACAGCTGGCTCGGCCAGGCAACCTTCTTGTCGGCGACCATGACCGGAGCACCCTCGAGCCCGGCCAACCGCTCGGCGGCCTGCTCGATGATGCGCAGCGACTCCCACATCTCGTTGAGCCGCACTCGGAAACGGCCGTAGGAGTCGGAGGTGTCCCAGGTCTGGACGTCGAAGTCGTAGTCCTCGTAGCCGCAGTAGGGCTCGGACTTGCGCAGGTCCCAGGCGTAGCCGGTCGAGCGCACGACGGGCCCGGTCATCCCGAGGGCCAGGCACCCAGCCAGGTCCAGCACACCGACACCCTCGAGGCGTCCGCGGAAGATCGGGTTCGCGTTGCACAGGGCGGCGTACTCGGGCAGCCGTTTCTTCATCAGGGCGATGAACGCGCGGATCTCGTCAAGGGCACCGACCGGGAGGTCCTGGGCGACGCCACCGGGGCGGATGAACGCGTGGTTCATCCGGAGTCCGGTGATCAGCTCGAAGATGTCGAGGACCAGCTCACGCTCGCGGAACCCGATCGTCATCACGGTCAGGGCGCCGATCTCCATCCCGCCGGTGGCGATGCAGACCAGGTGGGACGAAAGACGGTTCAGCTCCATCAGGAGCACCCGCATCACGTTGGCCTTCTCGGGGATGTCGTCCTCGATGTCGAGCAGCCGCTCGACACCCAGGCAGTAGGTCGCCTCGTTGAAGAACGGCGAGAGGTAGTCCATCCGGGTCACGAACGTGGTGCCCTGCACCCAGGAGCGGTACTCGATGTTCTTCTCGATGCCGGTGTGCAGGTAGCCGATGCCGCACCGCGCCTCGGTGACGGTCTCGCCGTCGATCTCGAGGATCAGCCGGAGCACGCCGTGGGTCGACGGGTGCTGCGGGCCCATGTTGACCACGACCCGCTCCTCGACGCCGTCCACGCCGGCGAGGCCTTCGACGATGTCGTCCCAGTCACGTCCGCTGACGGTAAAGACCTTGCCGTCGGTGGTCTCGGTGCTGCCCGCGTAGATGTCTTCGGTGGTCATGCGCGAACCTCCAGCACAGGAGTCGAAGCGGGGGGAGTCGCAACGGCGTGGGGTGAAGCGTTGCGAGGGAGTTGGAGAACGTCGTGGGGTGACATCAGTTGTAGCTCCTGCGCTCGTCAGGCGGCGGGATGGTGCCGCCCTTGTATTCGACCGGGATGCCGCCGAGCGGATAGTCCTTGCGCTGCGGGTGACCCGGCCAGTCGTCGGGCATCAGGATCCGGGTCAGGGCGGGGTGGGAGTCGAAGATCAGCCCGAACATGTCGTAGGTCTCGCGCTCGTGCCAGTCGTTGGTCGGGTAGACGGCGATCGTCGAGGGCAGGTGCGGGTCGGCGTCGGGGACTGCGACCTCGACACGGACCCGGCGGTTGTGGGTCATCGAGAGGAGGTGGTAGACCGCGTGCAGCTCGGCGCCGTCGTCATCGGGGTAGTGCACTCCGCTCACGCCGGTGCACAGCTCGAAGCGGAGCTTGGGGTCGTCGCGCAGCAGCCACATCACGGCGAGCAGGTCCTCGCGGCGCACGTGGAACGTGATCTCCTTGCGGTGGACCACGACGCTCCAGGGGGAGGTGAAGGCCGGCTCGAGGGCGTCGGCCACCTCGTCGTACCAACCACCGAAGGGGCGCTCGGCGGATCCCGGGCGGACGATCGGCGCGACCAGGCCGCCGAAGCCGCTGGTGTCGCCGGTGCCCTCGGTGCCGAACATGCCGGTGCGGGTGCCGACGGTCTCGACCTCGGGGTCGTTGGTCGCGGGGACCTTGGCTTCTTCGGGCCCGGCCTGGTCGGGGCCGGTGGTCTTGTCCTCGTCGCTCATCGGAGAAGGCCTCGCTGCTCGGAGGTGGGCAGGGCGCGCAGCGCCTCGGTCTCGAGGTCGGCGATCTGCGCCAGTCGGTTGGCGCCCAGCTTGGTCGCCTGCACCTGGTCGTGGAGCTTGAGGATCGCGTCGATCAGCATCTCGGGCCGCGGCGGGCAACCGGGGAGGTACATGTCGACGGGGACGACGTGGTCGACACCCTGGACGACGGCGTAGTTGTTGAACATCCCGCCGCTGCTGGCACACACGCCCATGGCGAGCACCCACTTGGGCTCAGCCATCTGGTCGTAGATCTGGCGCAGGACCGGTGCCATCTTCTGGCTCACCCGGCCGGCGACGATCATCAGGTCTGCCTGGCGCGGGCTGGCGCGGAAGACCTCCATGCCGAAGCGAGCGAGGTCGTACTTCGGGCCACCCGACGTCATCATCTCGATCGCGCAGCAAGCCAAGCCGAACGTCGCGGGCCAGAAGCTGGCCTTGCGCATGTAGCCGGCGAGTCCCTCGACCGAGGTCAGCAGGACGCCGCTGGGGAGCTTCTCTTCGATACCCATGTAGTGATCCTTAGCTCAGATAGTCCCGGGTCAGTCCCACTCGAGGCCGCCGCGGCGCCAGACATAGGCGTAGGCGATGAAGACGGTCGCGAGGAACAGCACCATCTCGACGAGACCGAAGACAGCCATCGCATCGAAGTTCACCGCCCACGGGTAGAGGAAAATGATCTCGATGTCGAAGATGATGAAGAGCATCGCGGTGATGTAGTACTTCACCGGAAAGCGGCCGCCGCCGATCGGCTGCGGCGTGGGCTCGATACCGCACTCGTAGCTGTCGAGCTTGGCGCGGTTGTAGCGACGGGGCCCCACGACCATGCTCGTGATGATCGAGCCGACGGCGAAGAGCGTCGCCAGCCCCATGAGGGCGAGAACGGGCGTGTACAGCTCCATGGGCGTTCCTTCCGCAGGTCCTGATGCACCCACGAGCCAGCCTCGAACCGGACAAGGATTGTGGCTTTGTGAACTGAATCACGAGGGGCGCACGCGCCATACTGCCACTCCCGGCGATCCGCGTCACACCCGGGTCGCGCCGCTCGGGCCACCCCCTTTCAGCGCGAATTAGCGCAGGTTCTCGTCGCGTAAATGTGCGTCAGGAAGACTGGTGTCGGCCGTGTCGAGCAGCGCACCGAACCATTCGTCGACGTCGACGCGTCTGAGAGCAGCCATCGGGAACCCGTGGCGCGTGCTGCCGAGCTCGGCACCGACATGGGGAGCGCTGCTGGCGGGTTGGTGCTCCCCGGCGGGGTCCCGACGAACCTCTGAGTCTTGCGTCGCACCCGGGTTTCGAACGGTGCTCGGGCGGTCTCAGGCAGGCTGCTCAGCTCACGGCGCGGTGGCGCGGTGCAGCGCCACGATGCCGCCGGTCAGGTTGCGCCACTCCGGGCGCACCCAGCCGGCCTCGGCGACGAGGTCGGCCAGGCCCTGCTGATCAGGCCAGGCCCGGATCGACTCGGCGAGGTAGACGTAGGCGTCCGGGGACGACGAGATGGCGCGTGCCACGGACGGCAGCGCTCGCATCAGGTACTCGATGTAAACGGTGCGGAAGGGCCCCCAGGTCGGCTGGCTGAATTCGCACACGACGAGGCGGCCGCCCGGGCGGGTCACCCGACGCAGCTCGCGCAGGCCGACGAGCGGGTCGACGATGTTGCGCAGGCCGAAGGAGATCGTAACGGCATCGAAGCTGTCGTCAGCGAACGGCAGCCGGGTGCCGTCACCCGCAGTGAACGGCAGGTGCGGGCGGGCCTTCTTGCCCACCTGGAGCATCCCGAGGGAGAAGTCGCAGGGAACCACGATCGCACCGCGATCATCGAAGGGCTGGCTCGAGGTGCCGGTGCCCGCTGCGAGGTCCAACACCCGTTCGCCGTACTGGGGATCGACAGCGGTGATCACGTCCCGCCGCCAGCGGCGGTCCTGTCCGAGAGAGAGGATGTCGTTGGTCAGGTCGTAGCGAGCCGCGACCTCGTCGAACATGCCTTGGACGTCGGTCGGTTGCTTGTCGAGCTGTGCGCGGGCCACGGGGCCGAGCCTAGGCCGTCGCGAGCTCTACCGAAGGGTCGGACTCCGCACTGCGTCGAACAAGGACCGCGGACCCGGCAACCAAACCGGGCCTGGCCGCGTCTTCACAGTGCAGCCCCTCTGACCGGGACTGGCACCCTTGACCTCAAGCACAGCACGCGCCGCACCCTCAGGAGATTTTCCATGTACATCGCCCGACGTCTCGCCCTCACCCTCACCCTGGTCGTCGCCATCGCCGCGGCCGGTGTCGGTGCTGGCTACGCCCTCGACCTCGGTGGAGTGCGCGATGCGACGCAACGGGTCGTCGGGTTCGAGCCCGGGCCGACGCCTGGGATGTCGCAGCCGCCGAAGGTGCAGCCCGACCTGGCGACCAAGCCCGCCCGGACGACGGCCCCACGTCGCGCCCCGGCGGCGACGCCCGAGCCGACGTCGACACCCGAGCCCGAGCCTCAAGGCGGTCCCCCGCTGATGTCGCCTGGCGACGAGGGGCCCGACGTGCGCTCACTCCAGGCGCGACTGCGTCAGATCCAGTGGTTCAACGCCGACGTGACCGGTTACTACGGCGAGGTCACCACCACAGCCGTCGAGGGCTTCCAGGCCAAGCGTGAGATCGCCGTGACCGGCTACGTCGACGAGGAGACGATGCAGCGGCTCGTCGCCATGACGAGCGAGCCCACGGCCGACGAGCTCGCCAACCTCGTCGCCGCCTCTGCGAGCAACACCCCCGGAGCGCTGGATGCCCGGTGCACCTCAGGTCGGGTCCTGTGCATCGACAAGACCAGCAACACCCTGCGCTGGGTCGTGAGTGGTGCCGTGCGCACCACCGTCGACGTGCGCTTCGGCGGCGAGACCACCCCGACCCGCGAGGGTGCCTTCCGGGTCACCTTCAAGAACCGGGATCACGTCTCGTCGCTCTACGGCAGCTCGATGCCGTTCTCGATGTTCTTCTCCGACGGCCAAGCCGTGCACTACTCCTCGGACTTCGCCGCAGTCGGCTACAGCGGCGCCTCGCACGGCTGCGTGAACGTGCGCGACTACGACGCCCTGGCGGCGCTCTACGACCAGGTGCAGGTCGGCGACACCGTGATCGTCTACCGCTCCTGAGGCTGGGAGATCAGCTGGCGGCCGCTGCCTGCTCCTCGAGCACCGCGTGACCGGCCTCCACGGTCTCGGCGACGCTGATCCCCTGCGAGGTGACGTCGTAGAGAAGGCCTTCAGCGGCGAGCTGGCAGTGCACGCGACCCGGCTGCTCGTCGGGGTCGACGGGCTGGCCGGGCGCGACCTGCTGGGCGTAGACCACCGAGCAGACCCCGTCCTCGACCTCGGAGACGACCAACGTCGAGCGTTCCAGGCCCTGGACTTCCGGCGAGATCGGCGTGCCGTCGGGCACGAAGAGGCCGGGTTCGCCCGGCGCCACGGTCACCGTCACCAGTGCTGAGCCGTCTGCCTTCGCGTAGATCCCGAAGGCGGTGGGAGCCCCGTAGAGCGCTGCGACGTTGTCGGCACCCGACTCCACGATCGTCGTCAGCGCCTCAGCACCCCCGGACTGCTCGACCACATCGGTCGGCATGTCCGGGCTGAGCAGCGACAGGAGGTCTCCGGGAAGGGCTTCGGGCAGCGGAGCCAGCTCGCCGACCTGCGGGCCTGCTGCGCCCTCGTCGGTCCCGACGATCTCGGGGAGGCCCACGGCGAAGCCGACCAGGAGGGCCAGACCGACCACACCTCCGGCTGCGGCGAGGAGGGAGGCGCGGGAAGACTGATTCTCGGTGGAGGTGCTCACGGGGCTCAATACTGACAGCCGGGTGAGCAGCACTGGTCAGGCGCCTCGGTAGACTCCTGTGGTGTCCATGAGTGCGATCAGCGACGAGCAGGCTGCTCCCCTCGTCGTCCGCACAAGCGTGGTGGACCTCGACACCGCCATCGCCCTGGTCGATCTCCTCCCGATCGAGGACCCCCTGGCCTGGCTCCGCAACGGTGAGGGCCTCGTCGGCTGGGGTGTCGCCGCGCAGGTCCGCACCCGGGGAGCCGACCGCTTCGACGATGCCGACGCGTGGTGGTCGGACGTCACCTCGCACGCCGTGGTGCGCAGCGACCACCACGAGCCCGGCACCGGCCTCGTCTGCTTCGGCACGATGGCCTTCGCCGACGACCCCGGCGACTCGGTGCTGACCGTGCCGCGCATCATCGTCGGGCGCCGCGGGGACACGGCGTGGGTGACCACCGCCTCCCCCACGGGACTCGACCTGCTCGATGTCTCGGTCGCCCCGGCCGCCCCGCCGGCGGCGCCGCGCGGGATCCGGTTCGCTGACGGAGCCCTCGATGGAGAGGCCTGGATGGGCGCGGTCGCAGACGCAGTGGCCAGGATCGCCGCCGGCGAGCTCGAGAAGGTCGTCCTCGCCCGCGACCTGATCGCAACCGCTGACGAGGCCGTCGATGTCCGCTGGCCGCTCCGCCGCTTGACCGAGCTCTACCCGACCTGCTGGACCTTCCACGTCGACGGACTGTTCGGCGCGACCCCCGAGCTGCTCGTCCGCCGAGAGCGCGGGCTGGTCACCTCGCGGGTCCTGGCCGGCACCATCCGCCGAAGCGGTGACGACGAACGTGATCTCGCGCTGGCCGCGGCCCTGGCTCGATCGTCCAAGGACCTCGCTGAGCATGAGTACGCCGTCCGCTCGGTCGCCGACTCCCTGGGACCGCACAGCTCCTCGATGAACGTCCCTGAGACCCCTTTCGTCCTCCACCTGCCCAACGTCATGCACCTGGCCACCGACGTCGTCGCCGTCGTCCACGATGCCGCGAGCGTCTCCTCGCTCCAGCTGGCCGCCTCCCTGCATCCCTCAGCCGCGGTCGGTGGCACCCCGGCCGCGACCGCGACCCGCTTGATCAGCGAGATCGAGGGCATGGCCCGAGGACGCTACGCAGGACCTGTCGGGTGGATGGACGCGAGCGGCGACGGGGAATGGGGCATCGCACTGCGCTCGGCAGAGGTCAACGGCTCGACCGTGAGGCTCTTCGCGGGCTGCGGCATCGTTGCGGACTCCGACCCCGAGTCGGAGCTGGCCGAGACCCAGGCCAAGTTCGTGCCGGTCCGCGACTCGCTGGGTGCCTGACGAGCCGGACCGGGCGACGTCCCGGTGCCCTACGGTGATCCGGTGGCTGTCGACGTGGTGAGCGAGATCGTGGTTGCACGCCCCCGTCCCGAGGTGGCCGCCTTCTGCGCGGATCCCGACAACGTGACGTCGTGGTACCGCAACATCACCTCCGTGGAGTGGGTGACCGCACCGCCGCTGTCCGTCGGTACCCGGTTGTCCTTCGTGGCCTGGTTCCTCGGGCGCCGCATCGCCTACACCTACGAGGTGCGCGAGCACGTCGCCGGGGAACGATTCGTGATGAGCACCCAGCAGGGCCCGTTCCCGATGCGGACCACCTACACCTGGGAGGACGCCGGCGCGGGGACGCTGATGCGGCTCCGCAATGCCGGCGAGCCGACCGGGTTCGCCAGCGTCACCGCCCCGATGATGGCGCGCGCCGTACGAGGAGCCAACCGCAAGGACCTTGCGCTGCTCAAGCAGGTGCTCGAGCAGCGCTGAGCTCTCTGCGGCTGCCTTGGAACCCGCGGGAGCCCTGGGTCGCCTACTCGAGGACGGCCCCGTCGGGCACCCGCACGAACGACAGCTCGCCGATCAGGTTGGCCATGTGGGTGTCGACCATGCCGAGCGCCAGGTCGGAGTAGACCTTGTCGTGGATCGCGAGGTTGCGGGGAGCAGCCACCTCGCGCACGAAGTCGACGGCCTCGCTGATCTTGAGCCAAGGCGCCGAGACCGGGGCGAGCAGGACGTCGATCCTCTCGCCGGGCGGGACCAGGGAGTCACCGGGGTGATAGACGCGCTGGTCACCCAGCGTCAGCAGGTAGCCGGAGTTGTCGAAGCGCGGGTAGTCGGGGTGGATCACGGCGTGCTTCTCCCCCACCACCCGCACCGGTACCCCGAGGTCGAGCACGTCGCCGGGCGCGACCACCCTGACCCGGCCGCTGAGGTCGGGCGCCTCCTCGGCGATCACCCGCGCCACGGCGTCGATCGTCACGATCGGCGCGCTCACCGAGCGCAGGTGATCGGCGTCGTAGTGATCAGCGTGCTGGTGGGTGATCAAGATGACATCCGCGCGCTCCAGCGCGTCCCGGGCGGTGAAGGAGCCCGGGTCGAGGACCAGGCGAACGCCGGCGTGCTCGATCCGCACGCACGCGTGACCGAACTTCGTGATCTGCATGTGGACAACCTAGGCGGGTCAACCGATGAACGGCTGGGGAAGGCAGGCAGCACCGAGGAAGGTGCCGCCGTGGGGTGATAGGTCGTCCGGCACGACGTCCACCACGTCCACCACGACAGCGGTCACGTTGTCGGTGCCGCCGGCCTCCAGCGCCGCGCCGATCAGGAGGTCGGCGACGGTAGCGCCGCCAGGAATGGCCAGGATCAGGGCCAGGGCAGCATCGGCTACGAGATCGCTCAGGCCGTCGCTGCAGATCAGCAGCCGATCGCCCGTGCGCACCTCGAGGTCGAGAAGATCGGGGTCGGACGGTCCGGCACCTCCCAGCGAACGCGTGACGATGTGACGGTGCTCCGAGCGCCTCGCCTGGGCCGGGCTCATCCGCCTGGCGTCGACCATCGACTGCACCAGGGTGTGATCCGTGCTCACCTGCTCGAGCACCCCTGCGCGGAAGCGGTAGGCGCGGGAGTCCCCGATCTGAGCCAGTGCGACGCGGGTGCCGTCGGTCAGCAGCGCGGTGAATGTGGTGCCCATCCCGACCCGGCTGGGATCAGCCTCGACCGCTGCGAGGATCTGGACGGCCGCGTCCGTCACCGCCCTGGCCAGGAGCTCGCGAGGCTGAACGCCGCGACCGGTGAGCCGGCACTCCCGATCGGCAGCGTGAACCGCCACGGCGGAGGCGACCTCCCCGGCAGCGGCCCCGCCCATCCCGTCGGCCACCACCACGAGCCGCGGACCCACGAACCCGGAGTCCTCGTTGTGCGACCGCACCAGCCCGACATGGCTCAGGGCGGAGGAGCGGAACTCGAGCATGGCGGCATTCTGGCACCCACCGACGACACCGCCCGCAACCTTCCGTCGACGCCTCGCCGCTACCTCCCGGGATAGTCCCTGACGTTTCGCACGCTCCCGCGGCGTGTCGCCGTACGAAAGGTCAGGGACTATCCCGAGGGACTCAGGCGGTGATGTGGTCCACGTAGCACCAGCGCCAGTCCTCGGCGGGCTCGGCTGACTGCATGACGGGGTGCTGGGTCTCGGCGAAGTGGCGAGCAGCGTGCTGGCCGGAGGAGGAGTCACAGCATGCGACGTTGCCGCAGTCCAGGCACTGGCGCAGCGCCACCCAACGGGTCCCTTCGCGCAAGCAGTCGGCGCAGCTGCCGTCGCCGCCGGTCGGGCCGTGCGGGCGGGACTCGAGGTGCTCGCACTCGTGGGCCGGGACCCGGATGGAGGTCGAGGCGCGCAGGTCGGCGCGCTCCTCGGTGGCACGCTCGAGCATCGACTCCTCGATGTCGAGCATGGCCAGCACGTCGGCCACGACCTCCGAGGGCGTGGCACCGGACGAGCGCACCTCCAGCACCCGCTCGCGCTCGGCCCGGATCATCGCCAGCCGCAACCGGGAGTACAGGTCGCTGGGGCTCTCCTCGTCGAGGGTGGTGCCGAGGCGCTCCCAAGCGGCGAAATTCCGCTGGTCGACACGCTCACGGATCATCTGGGCCACCCCGTGCAGGTCGCCGGTCTCGAGCTCCTCCAGCGTGGCCAGACCAGCCTTGGACGCCTGCTGCAGCAGGGTGGCCCGCGCCAGGGCGTCGTCCATCGGGTCGGGTGAGGGCACCGCGAGCCGACGCGCGATCCAGGGCAGGCTCAGTCCCTGGATCAACAAGGTGCCGGCCACGACGGTGAAGGCGATCAGCAGGAGCACCTCGCGGTGCTGGACGTCCTGCGGAATGATGAAGGCCGCGGCGAGCGTCACGACTCCGCGCATCCCCGCCCACCCGAGCAGGAACGTGTACGCCAGCGGCGCCGGCGCTCCGGTGGCGGACTTCGGACGAACCAGGAGGTAGCGCGCCGGGAAGACCCACACCAGGCGCAGCACGATCACCCCGACCAGCGACAACAGGCACACGGCCGTGATTCGACCGACGCTGAGGTCACTGCGGCCGACGTCGTCGAAGAGCCGCGCAGCCTGCAGCCCGATCAGCAGGAAGACCACGTTCTCCAGCACGAAGGCGATCGTGCGCCAGTTGATCCGTTCGGCGATCCGGGACTGGGCGGTCTGCAGGACCGGCGCCTGGTGCCCGAGCAGGAGACCGGCAACCACGACGGCGATCACGCCCGAGGCCTCCATCTCCTCGGCGGCGACGTACGCCGCAAAGGGCACGATCAGCGAGATCGCGGTGTCCATGAGCGGGTCGCGGAGCCGGCGTCGTACTTGCGCGACGATGAAGTAGAGCAGTGCCCCGACCGCGACGCCTCCTCCCGCGGCCACCAGGAAGTCGAGCGCGATCGAGCCGAAGCTGATCGGGTCGGCCTCCTCGGAGCCGCCGCCGACGGCCATCGCGGTGCCGCCGGCCGCGATAGCGGTGCGCAGCGAGACGAGCGCAGTCGCGTCGTTGAGCAGCGACTCCCCCTCCAAGATGGTCACGATCCGGCGCGGCAGCCCGATCCGACGGCCAACGGCCGTCGCGGCCACGGCGTCGGGAGGTGCCACGACCGCTCCGATGGCGAACGCCGCCGGCCAGCCGACACCGGGGATCAGCGCGTGCACCAGCACCCCGATACCGGCGGTGGTGAAGATGATCAGCCCCACCGAGAGCAACAGGATCGAACGTCGGTTGGCGTTGAAGTCGACCAAGGACGTCTTGATCGCCGTGGCGTAGAGCAGCGGCGGCAACAGTCCCAGCAGGACCACCTCAGGCTCGAGGGTGATCTCCGGGACGAACGGCAGGTAGGACGCCGCGACCCCGCCGACGATGAGCACCAGGGGGGCGGGGACGTCGATGCGGTCCGCGCAAGCGGTCACCACGAGGACGCTCACAGCGAGCACGACGAGCAGCACGGCGATCTCCACGAGAGGATCATGCCCGCCAGCTGAGCCAGCGAGGTAGGCCGTTCACGATCAGCGCAACGCGCGGATCCGCTCGTCGAGGTCGCGGCGGTTGTCGCGGCGCACCACCGCCTCGATCACGTCGATGCCTCCGTTGGGGCTCGCCAGCGCCTGTTCGAGGGCCGGGAGGTTGGTGACCTGCAGGTGCGGGGTGCGCGTGGCCGCGCAGAGCGCGGCGATATCGACGCCGTGCGGGGTGCCGAAGAGCGCCTCGAACCGCCCGGCGTGCTCGGGCGCTCCTTGCTCGAGCATCGTGAAGATCGATCCGCCGTCATCGTTGACGACCACGATCGTCAGGTCCGGCGTCGGTTGACCTGGGCCGAGCACCAGCCCGTTGCTGTCGTGCAGGAAGGTCACGTCGCCCAGCAGGGCCAGGTTGCGTCCCTCAGGGTGCTGCTCGGCCCGGGCCAGGGCGATCCCGATCGAGCTGGACACGACGCCGTCGATGCCCGCCAGCCCGCGGTTGGACATCGTCTTGCGCCGCGATCCGACCGGAGTGGGACGCGACATCAGGTCGAGGTCGCGGATCGGGCTCGACGGGCCCACGACGAGCAGTCCCTCGGGTGGGATCGACCTGCTGACCGCTCCGACGACGGCGTACGGCGTGAGGTCCGGCTCGCCGGCCAGGAGGGCGTCGAGGCGCCGACCGATGGCGCGATCGGCGGTGCGCCACTCCTCCAGCCATCCCGCGTGGCCGGTGTCGGGCCCGGCGACCTCGGGCCAGGGTGCGACCAGGGCGACCGGAAACGGTCGCTCGGCCCATACTCCGCGCGCGGGCACCGAGACGACCTCGACGTCCGCGCGCGCCAACAGCCTCATCACCGGTCGCGACAGGGTGGGACGGCCGAAGACGACGACCCGCTCGATGGCGTCGGCCAGCTCGGAGCCGTCGTGGAGGAGCAAGCGGTAGCAACGCAGCGCCAGGTCCCCGGTACGGGATCCGCTCGAGGGCTCCGCGAGCAGCGGCCACCCGGCCGCCTCGGCGAGACGGCGCGCCGCAGGTCCGGAGTCGTCGCCGGCCACGACCACGGTGCGTGGGCCGGGCAGGAGCAGGGTCGCGGCGGGCCGCACCTGAGGCTCGCGAGGCGCGCCTGTCGGGGCCCGGGGCGTGAACCTCTGTCCCGCAGGTGGCAGCAGCGGCTCGTCAAGCTGGACGTTGAGGTGCCACGGCCCGGTGGCAGATGGATCGGGTGCAGGAAGCTCGTCGACGGCGTCGTAGGTGTCCACCAACGGCCCGAAGACACCCACCTGGACGGTCACCTGGTTGGCG
>JBAVCA010000427.1:0-9379 GCA_049586475.1 Nocardioides sp. | reverse complement strand
GGCGACGTGGAACAGGTGCGAGACCGCGCCGTCGTCGTAGTGGACGTAGAGGTGCGCCAGCACCTCGTCGGGCGTCTGCCCCGCGCGGTCCGCGATCAGCCGTGAGATCGCCTCGACGCTGCCGTGGAACCGCTCCACCTCGGCGTAGACCTCGGTGCGGTTGCAGGTCGAGAGCACGGTCGCCTCGGTGACGTGCTCGTTGTCGGTGACCTCGGCGATCAGCTTCTGCACGCCGTCGGCGTCCAGGGCGACCCGCTCGAGGACGGGGACGGGGGCGGTCTTGTGGGAGATGCCCACCACCAGCACGCTCATCCGCGATCACCCGCCAGCTCGGCGACGGGGTCGGCACCGGGATCGAGCGCGTGGCCCTGGGACTTGCGCTGCTCGTGGTAGGCCAGGATCTGCAGCTCGCTGGAGAGGTCCACGCGGCGTACGTCGACACCCTCGGGGACCGAGAGGATCGTCGGCGCGAAGTTGAGGATGCTGCGGATGCCGACCGCGACCATGCGGTCGCACACGGACTGCGCGGCCACCGCCGGCGTCGCGATGACGCCGATGCCGACGCCGTGCTCGAGCGGCTCGCTCTCGACGCCTCCGGTATCGACAAGCTGGTCCACGACGTGCTGGCTTCCGAGCACGTCACCGAGGCGACCGCGCTCGCGACCTGCAACCGGATCGAGATCTACGCCGAGGTCGACCGCTTCCACGGCAGCGTCGAGGACCTCACCCGACTGCTGGTGGAGCGTGCCGGTGAGTCCGCCGAGACGATGCTTCCGCATCTCTACGTCCACTACGACGAGAGCGCGGTCGCCCACCTCTTCCAGGTCGCGGCCGGTCTCGACTCGATGGCTGTCGGGGAAGGCCAGATCCTCGGCCAGACCCGCGAGGCCCTGCGCCTGGGTCAGGAGCTCGGTGTGGTCGGGCCGGCGCTCAACGTGCTCTTCCAGCAGGCCCTGCGGGTCGGCAAACGATCTCGAGCCGAGACCGGCATCGACCAGGTGGCGCCGTCCCTGGTCACCGCTGCTCTCGAGCAGGCCGAACCGAGGACGGGTCCGGTCGCCGCCAACCGGGTGGTGGTCGTCGGTGCCGGTGCGATGGCAGGTCTGGCCACTGCGACCGTCACCCGACTGGGAGCCGCCCACGTCAGCGTCGTCAATCGCACCGCCCTGCACGCTGCCCGTCTTGCCTCCGAGTACGCCGCCGAAGCCGTCGCGCTGGCCGACCTGACGGCAGTGCTCGCCGAGGCCGACCTCGTGATCAGCTGCACCGGGTCCAGCGGCGCGCTGATCACCCGCGACATGGTCGCCACCGCCCGGACGTCGCCCGGTGCGGCTGATCGGCCTCTGGTGATCATCGACATCGCGCTTCCCCGCGACGTGGAGGCTAGCGTCGGCGCGCTCCCCGGCGTCCACCTGATCGACCTGGGCGACCTCGCCGAAGCCCTGCACGAGAGCCCGGCCGGACGCGAGGTGGGTGAGGTGCGCAGGATCGTGGGCGAGGAGGTCGCGGCTTTCCTCGCTGCACGCCGTCAGGCCAGCGTGGCTCCGACGGTGGTGGCGCTGCGGTCAATGGCGACCTCGGTCGTCGACGCCGAGCTCTCCCGCCTCGAAGCCCGACTGCCCGGACTGGACCCCGTTGCGCTCGCGGAGATCCGACGCACCGTCAGCCGGGTCGCCGACAAGCTGCTGCACGAGCCCACGGTTCGGGTCAAGGAGCTCGCCAACGCCGATGGCGCGGTGTCCTACGCTGCCGCGCTGGCCGAGCTCTTCGCACTCGACCCCGACGCCGTCAGCGCCGTGACTCGACCGGAGGTGCCGGGACCATGACCGACAGTGCAGGAACCAGCAGAGCAGCTATCCGGGTCGGCACCCGTCGCAGCGTCCTGGCGACCACGCAGGCCGGTCACGTCGCCGCGCGCATCACCGAGCTTCTCGGTCGAGAGACCGAGCTGGTCGAGATCGTGACCGACGGGGACGTCAGCCAGGTAGCAGGAATGCCCCTGGCCGGCTCGTCGGCGACCGGAGTCTTCGTCGGCGCGCTGCGTGAAGCACTGATCGACGGCCGCGTCGACGTTGCCGTGCACTCGCTGAAGGACCTTCCCACCCAGCCGGCCGACGGCATCGTCCTGGCAGCGGTTCCACAGCGAGAGGACCCGCGCGACGCCGTCGTCGCGCGGGACGGCCTGACCCTCGGGGAGCTGCCTGCGGGCAGTCGGGTAGGCACAGGCTCGCCGCGCCGCGCCGCCCAGCTGCACGCCCTCGGACTCGGTGTCGAGGTCCTCGGCGTACGCGGGAACGTCGACACCAGGATCAACATGGTCCACAGCGGCGAGCTCGACGCCGTCATCCTGGCGCGCGCTGGACTTGCCCGGCTCGGTCGACTCGCCGAGGTGACCGAGGTGCTCGATCCGCTGCAGATGCTTCCCGCTCCGGGGCAAGGGGCCCTCGCTGTCGAGTGTCGGCGAGACGATGACCTCGTCGCCGACCTCGCCGGACTCGACGACGTCAGCACCCGAGCTGCGGTCGAGGCAGAGCGCTCGGTGCTGGCCACCCTCGAGGGCGGCTGCTCGGCGCCGATCGGCGCGCTCGCCGATGTCGTCGAGGGCGACGCCGGGGACGAGCTGTGGATCAGGGCCGTCGCGCTCTCCCTCGACGGTTCGCTCGCAGTTCGGAGATCTGCCTCGGGCGACGTGTCCGATGCCGTCGGCGTCGGGCGACGGTTAGGCCAAGAGATGCTCACCGACGGTGCCCACGAGCTCGATCCGGCTCCACCACCGACTCCCGTGCCCCATCGACAACACCAGCACTACCCGTAGTTCCAGCAAGACAGCCAGCCGCACACACGACGTACGACTCAGCAGAGGTGCAGAACGCATGACGCGAGCCAAGACAGCCCCTACTTCCGCCAGTTCAGCCGCTACCCGGGCCGCTGACCGGATCGCCCGGAGCTGGGTGTCCTTCGTCGGGAGTGGGCCGGGCGACCCGGACCTGCTCACCGTGCGCGCGGTCGACCTGATCGGCCAAGCTGATGTCGTGATCACCGAGTCGCCCGAGCACGCACCGATGGTGCGACACCTGCTCGGCCTGCCCGAGCCGGTCGAGAGCGTCGACGAGGACGGGACCGACCACGACGAGAGCGACGAGGTCGCACCGCAGGGGCCCGAGTTCATCGACGGTGGCTTCGGTGAGGACGGTCAGCCGCTCACCCAGGCGGCGCGCGCCAAGGTCGTCGTCAAGCAGGCGAAGCGCGGACTGCGGATCGTCCGGCTCCTGGCAGGCGACCCCTTCCTGTACGCCTCCGGTCCGGAGGAGGCGCAGGCCTGCGCCAAGGCCGGCCTCGGCTTCGAGATCGTGCCCGGCGTCTCCTCGGTCGCCGCCGTGCCCGCCTACGCCGGTATCCCGTTGACCAGCAAGGACCACCGCGAGGTCTCGGTCGTCACCTGCGGGGACAAGGTCGACTGGCGCGAGTACGCCGACAACCGGACCCTCGTGCTGCTCTCGGCCGTCGGACAGATCGCCGAGATCGCTGACGCTCTGGTCGCCGCCGGTCGCTCGCCACGGACGCCGGTCGCGATGACCCGCGTCGGCACCACGACCGAGCAGCAGACGGTGGTCTCGACGCTCGCCGACATCGCCGCCGACGCGCGCGCAGCACGGATGACTCCGCCCGCGATCACGGTCGTCGGGGACGTGGTCGGACTGCGTGAGAAGCTCTCGTGGTTCGAGACCAAGCCGCTCTTCGGCTGGCGCGTACTGGTGCCCCGCACCAAGGACCAGGCGGCCTCGCTCTCCCTGGGCCTGCGCGGCTTCGGTGCCGTTCCCGAGGAGGTCCCGACGATCTCCGTGGAGCCGCCGCGCAACCCGCTGCAGATGGACAAGGCCGTGCGCGGCCTCGTCGAGGGCCGGTACGAGTGGATTGCCTTCACCTCCGTCAATGCTGTGCGGGCGGTGCGCGAGAAGTTCGAGGAGTACGGTCTCGACGCCCGAGCGTTCTCCGGGCTCAAGATCGCGGCGGTAGGGGACAAGACCGCCGCCGCGATCGCCGCCTGGGGGCTCCGCGCCGACCTGATGCCCTCCGGGGAGCAGTCCGCGGCCGGTCTGCTCGCCGACTGGCCGGAGTACGACGAGCTGCTCGACCCGATCAACCGGGTCTTCCTGCCGCGCGCCGACATCGCCACCGAGAACCTGGTCGCCGGCCTGATCGACCTGGGCTGGGAGTGCGACGACGTCACCGCTTACCGCACTGTCCGGGCAACGCCTCCGCCCGCGCCCGTGCGCGACGCCATCAAGAGCGGCAAGTTCGACGCGGTGGTCTTCACCTCGTCCTCGACGGTGCGCAACCTGGTGGGCATCGCGGGCAAGCCGCACCCCTCGACGGTGATCGCCGTCATCGGGCCTGCTACGGCCAAGACGGCCGAGGAGCACGGCCTGCGGGTCGACGTCCTCGCGTCCAAGCCCGATGTCGACGAACTCGTCAACGCGCTGGCTGACTTCGGGGCCTCGCGCCGTCAGGCGATCATCGAGTCCGGTGAACCGGTCACCAAGCCGTCGGAGCGCAAGCCGTCCGCGCGCCGCAAGGTGCGAGCGAAGTGAGCTTTCCTGCGGCATGCTGAGTGATCTGCTGGCCTCGCCAGAGAGGTGAGGCGCCGGCAACCCCGGTCCGAGCCGTGGAGGCTTGCAGCGATCGCGCAGCCCACCTGGACCGGCCTACCCTGGAGCGAGGACCCTTGACCAGCGACATCACGCCTCCTGTCGTACGACCTCGCCGGCTTCGCTCCACCGCGGCCGTTCGCCGCCTCGTGGCCGAGACCTCGCTCGAAGCCCGGCAGCTCGTGCTCCCGGTCTTCGTGCGCGAGGGGCTCAGCGATGCGGAAGGGCCTCGAGCGATCTCGTCGATGCCGGGCGTCGTCCAGCACACGCGGTCCTCCCTCCTCGCTGCGGTCACCGAGGCCGCCGAGCTGGGGCTGGGCGGGGTGATGCTGTTCGGCCTCCCTGAGCGCAAGGACGCGCAAGGCTCGGGCGCCGTCGATCCTGACGGGATCCTCAATCGCAGCATCCGCGACGTCGTCGGTGAGGTGGGCGAGGCGCTGCCCGTGATGGCCGACCTCTGCCTCGACGAGTTCACCGACCACGGGCACTGTGGCGTGCTGACCGCTGAGGGCAGCGTCGACAACGACGCCACGCTGGTGATCTACGCCGAGATGGCACGGGCCCAGGCTGCGGCAGGGGTGGATCTCGTCGGCCCAAGCGGGATGATGGACGGTCAGGTGGGGGTGGTCCGAACGGCTCTGGACGATGCCGGGCACAGCGACGTAGCAGTCCTGGCGTACTCCGCGAAGTACGCCTCCGCCTTCTACGGCCCGTTCCGCGAGGCGGTGGACTCTTCGCTCACCGGCGACCGTCGGACCTATCAGCAAGACCCCGCCAACGCCCGCGAAGGCGTTCGAGAGGCACTGCTCGATGTCGAGCAGGGCGCTGACCTGGTGATGGTCAAGCCGGCCCTGGCCTACCTCGACGTGCTGCGCCAGGTGCGCGACGCCGTCAACGTGCCGGTGGCGGCGTACAACATCTCGGGGGAGTACTCGATGCTGGAGGCCGCCGCGGCGAACGGCTGGATCGATCGGGAGGCCGCGATCCTGGAGACCTTGCTGTCGATCCGCAGGGCTGGTGCCGACGTGGTGCTGACCTACTGGGCAGCCGAGGCCGCGCGGTTGCTGGACTAAATGACCTCGACCCGCCTGGCTTTGCCGGGCGGGTCGAGGGGGTGTGGTGCTGGGACTACTTCTCGGTGTAGTCGGCCACACACTGGTCGAACTCGTCGACCGTGGAGAGCGGGTCGTCGAGAAGGCCGTCGAGCGTGCACTGGACCAGCGCCTGGGCCAGGGTCAGCACGTCGTCCACGGGCTGGACGTTCGTCTCAGGCAGCGCTGGGAGGGTCACCGGAGGCAGCTTGGGGCCAGCGGGCAGCCGCGGGCCGTTGTCACCGCCGTCGGCGGACGTCTCGTCGTCGCTCGGCTCCTCAGCCGGGTCGGAGTCGGTGCCGGAGGACGACGATGACTGCGGGCTCGTGCTCGAGGGGCCCGTGCCCGGCTTGGGACCGGTGTCCTTGGGCCCGTTCACGGTGAAGCCTGGGAGCGGGGTCAGGAAGCCGGCGGCGGTGGTGCCGTTGGGAACCGAGGTGAAGTCACCCTGCAAGTAGTTGTCTGCGACCGACAGCACCAGCGCCACATAGGCGTCGGAGTTGTTGTAGCGGTAGATCGCGGTCTTCTGTCCGCTCAGCGTGGACAGGTCGTCGGCACCGGAGCAGAGGTAGACAGCGCTGCCGAGTGCGGCATCGTCGATGTCCTGGGGGTTGCGCACCCCGTCGCCGTCGGCATCGACGCCCACGACCGACCAGGTCGAGGGGATGAACTGCATCGGGCCGACCGCGCGGTCGAAGACGGTGTCGTTGTCGTACTGGCCGGCATCGGTGTCGCGGATCACGGCGGTGTTGTTCTCACCGTTGAGCGCGATGCCGTAGATGCCGGGCGTCGCGACACCCTTGGAGTTGAGCGAGTTGCCGGCATAGCGACCGTGGTCGGACTCGACCCGGCCGATGGCCGCGACGAGCTGCCAGGACAGCTTGCAGGCCTTGTCAGCGGAGTTGATGACCGACTCGGCGCGTTGGTAGGCCGACAGTGCCGCAGCAGGGATCCCGTTGGTCGAGGACGAGGAGACGATCTGGTCGATGTCTGCCTGGCTGCCGTCGAAGCTCGGCGAGACCTCCTCGGGGGAGGAGACCGAGGCCGGAGCCTCGATGGCCTGAGTGGGCACGCTGCCACCGCCCGGCAGGGTGCCGTCGGACGAGACAGCTGACGCAGCCGTCGTCGAGATGGGCCCGCCCGTCAGGCTGGCGGTCCAAGCGGCCGAAAGAAGGGCCAACGGCACGATGGTCGTGGCTTTCTGGATCCGGCCGAAGCGCGTGGCGGGCATGTATGACTCCTGAGTTTCGGGGGGTCTGCACACCGAACCCCAGGGATGCAGACACACACCCAACGATGCGTGTGACCCCACGTTACGCGAGTCGAGAAACAAATGTTCCGGCACGCACGCATTGGACAGCCCCCACCCCGAGGGACTTCGGGCCTCGGGGACAATGGGGTGGTGACCGATTCCGCCACGGACCTTGCCGCCACCCCGGCCTCGCGTGCTCTCTACGAGCGGGCTCGAGGTGTGATCCCCGGAGGGGTCAGCTCTCCGGTGCGTGCGTTCAATGCCGTCGGCGGCACCCCTCGCTTCATCCGCTCCGCCGCCGGTGCCTGGCTGACCGACGTCGACGGCAACGAGTACGTCGACCTGATCTGCTCGTGGGGCCCGATGCTGGTGGGCCACGCCCACCCCGAGGTGCAGTCGGCGGTGGCCGAGGCGATTGCCCGCGGCACCTCGTACGGCGCGCCCACGGTCCCCGAGGTCGAGCTGGCCGAGGAGATCGTCGCTCGTGCTCCGGTGGACAGGGTGCGCTTCGTCTCCTCCGGGACCGAGGCCGCGATGTCGGCCATCCGACTGGCCCGAGGCTTCACCGGTCGCGACGTGGTGGTGAAGTTCGCCGGCTGCTACCACGGACACGTCGACGCACTCCTCGCCTCAGCGGGCTCGGGTCTGGCAACCTTCGCCGTCCCCGGGACCCCGGGCGTCCCGGAGTCGGCGACCGCGCTCACCCTGGTCCTGCCCTACAACGACCGCGCCGCTGTGGAGGCCGTCTTCGCCGAGCACGGCGAACGGATCGCCTGCCTGGTGACCGAGGCCGCTCCCGGCAACATGGGGGTCGTGCCCCCCGACGGGGGCTTCAACGGATTCCTGGCCGAGACGTGTCGCCGCCACGGGTCGCTGTTCGTCAGCGACGAGGTGATGACGGGCTTCAGGGCCAGCAGACAGGGTTACTGGGGCCTCGACGGTGCAGCCGAGGGCTGGCGGCCAGACCTGATGATCTTCGGCAAGGTGATGGGCGGGGGCTTCCCGGCGGCGGCCTTCGGAGGTCGTGCTGACGTGATGAGTCACCTGGCGCCCGAGGGCCCCGTCTACCAGGCCGGCACCCTGTCGGGGAACCCGATCGCCACCACCGCCGGTTTGGCCACGCTGCGACTGGCTACCGACGACGTGTACCGCCAGTTGACGACCACCGGAGACGTGATCAAGGCTGCTGCCTCCGAGGCGCTCACCGTCGCAGGCGTCCCCCACGTCGTACAGAGCGCGGGCACCATGTTCTCGGTGTTCTTCACCGAGGGACCGGTGCGCGACTTCGCCGACGCCTCGCGGACCGACGCGTCTGCCTACGCTGCGTTCTTCCATTCCATGCTCGACTCCGGTGTCTACCTTCCACCGTCGGCCTACGAGGCGTGGTTCCTCTCCTCGGCGCACGACGACCGAGCGCTCCAGACCATCCTCGATGCCTTGCCCGGCGCGGCCGCCGCCGCTGCCTCTGCCACTCGCCCAGAGCAGGGCACCAAGCCGAAGGAGAGCGACGTATGAGCAACCCCGACACCGTGGTCCACCTGCTCCGGCACGGGGAGGTGCACAACCCCGACGGCGTCCTCTACGGCCGGCGCGACGGCTTCCACCTCTCCGACCTGGGGGTGAAGATGGCCGAACGGATCGCCGACTCGATCAAGAACCGCGACATCACCCACTTGCGGTCCTCGCCGCTCGAGCGCGCGCAGGAAACGGCCGCGCCGCTGGCTGCTGCGCTGAGGCTGGAGATCGTCACCGACGAGCGGGTCATCGAGTCGACGAACAAGTTCGAGGGGGAGCAGTTCGGATCCGGCCACAACGCCCTGAAGAAGCCGGCGAACTGGCGCTACCTCTGGAACCCGTTCAAACCGTCGTGGGGCGAGCCCTACAAGGAGGTGGCGTCCCGGATGATGGCGGCGGTGCACGAGGCCCGTGAGGCTGCCGCCGGCCACGAAGCCGTGATCGTGTCCCACCAGCTGCCGATCTGGACCACGCGACTGCACGTCGAGAAGCGTTCGTACCTCCACGACCCGCGCAGCCGGAACTGCACCCTGTGCTCGCTCACCTCGCTGCACTTCGTCGGCGCCGAGCTGACCCAGGTCTCCTACAGCGAGCCGGCCGGCGACCTCATCCCGATCGCCGACAAGAACGCGACGTTCTCAGCCGGGGGAGCCCCCGAGGACAAGAAGCCCTGAGATGGTCTTCCGGCCCAGCCGCCTGCCTCAGGTAGCGGCGACCTGCCTCGGGCTCATCGTCCTCGTGGCCGTCAGCGGGTGCAGCTCGCTCGGCGGCACCGACGAGGCGAACTTCGTGGTCGGTGACGGCAGCGTGGTCGAGATCGCCCCGGCTGATCGGTCCGATCCCATCGAGATCTCCGGGCCGTCCCTGGAGGG
>JBAVCA010000426.1:0-10044 GCA_049586475.1 Nocardioides sp. | reverse complement strand
ATGCCGGCCAGCACCAGCTTGTCCCAGGCGCCACCGTCGTCGTGGGCGCGTGCGGCCAGGACCGCCGCCTCGTCGGTCCAGAGCAGGTGGGCGATCGTCGTGGCGATGGTCCAGCCCTCGGCCGGGGTGTCGGTCGCCCACTCCTCATCGGCCAGCGGGGCGACCACCGCACGCAGCGAATCTCCCTCGGTGGTCAGGTCGTGCAGCAGGTCGTCGATAAGGCTCATGCATCGGTCCTTGTCAGCTCGCGGTCGAGGACCCGGGCCCACTCGTCGAGGATGCGGCCGCGCCGCCGGGTGTCGTCGGTGATCGTGGTGGCGAGCCCGAGGCCGCGCACCAGGTCGAGGGTGGCCTGGATGAGCTCGCGAGTGCCCGGCTGCGACTCATCGGCCCCGAGGCACTCGACGGTCAGCCGGTGGGTCTCACGGCCGACCCGCTGCTCGAGAGGCCCGACGGCTGCGAGGAGGGTCGCGTCGGACCGCGCTGCAACCCACAGCTCGAGCGCGGCGGTGAAGACCGGCGAGGTGAAGTGGTCGCCCAGCATCTGTAGTACCGCACGCGCGCGCCGTGCGCCCCGGGGCAGCCTGGCGGCAGCAGCGGCGAGCTCAGCCCCCCGCACGACGGTCAGGTGCTCGACCGCAGCCACGACCAAGTCGTTCTTGGTCGGGAAGTGGTGCAGCTGCGCCCCGCGACTGACTCCAGCGCGCTCGGAGACGAGCGTGGTGGACGTGCCTGCGAATCCCTTCTCGACCAGCAGCTCGACGGTCGCCTCCAGCAACCGCGCGCGCATCGCCCGCGTGCGCTCCTCCTGGGGCACGCGTACAGATGTCGTCGTCGCGGTCATCGGACCTCACCCTGCTGCCAAAAGCAACAAACAGTCAAGCCTGTCTTTAACGTCTGACAATCGCGGCGACCAACAGCCAGCCCGCGTCCGGGTTGCGACGGGAGATGTTGATGACCTGATCCCCGACGACGACGGCGACGTTGCCGATCGTGGTGACCGAGCGCGACGCTGCCAGGTAGCTCTGCTGGCCCATCAGGTAGGCGACGGCGTGGTCGCGGTCCCGGACGCACCCGGCACCGTCGATCAGCACGCCGCCTTGCTCGAAGAGGGAGGAGGTGGCGGTGCTGTCGAGGAGCACGAGCGCGTCCTCCAGGTGGGTCTCCAGGTCCTCCGGAGAATCAGCGCGCACCTCAGAACACCAGGCCGAGCCGTTCGACCAGCGGCATCGTGGCCTCGAAGTCGACGTCGCAGCCGTACTCGGCCGCCAGTCCTGCGAGCACCTCGGGCGTGGGCGGCGCCGCCAGGTCGGCGAACGAGCGAAACAGCTCCTCGAGACCGGCCGGCGAGATCAGCTCGAGGCACACCGCGGGCTCGTCGCCGGCGTTCCAGAAGGTGTGCCATTGCCCCCGGGGCTTGAAGAGGAGGTCGCCAGGCTCGGCGACCACCTCGTGACCCTCGATCACCGCGCCGATCTGTCCGCGGAGCACGTAGGTGAACTCATCCTCATCGCGGTGCCGGTGCATCGGCGCGGCCAGCGCTCGGGGGCTGAAGAGGTGTTGCACCAGGGCGAACCGCTCGTCGGTGTCCGCGCCGTCGATCATGAAGCGATCCCGGACGCCACTCAGCCCTGCCATGTCAGCCTCGACCGTGCCGGCGAGAAGCCGCACCGTGATCGTCTGATCGTTCATGTCTCTCCTTCGTCGGCCTGGACCGTCGACGCTAGTTCGGGCGGAGGTACGCGGGAATACCAGTAATGTGGTGATTCAGCGGACGCCGAAAGGTGCGACGATCACCGGATGGCTGAAGACCAGCGGCAGCGAGCGGTCAACAAGATCGCGCGCCTGTCTGCGCAGGCGCACAGCCTCGTCTCGTTCTGGGACCAGGCCTCAGAGGTACTCTCGACAGCGATCGAGTACTACGACTTCCCGTGCTGGTACACCGTGGATCCCGCCTCACTCCTGATCACCAGCCACTACAACCCGCACCTGCCCCGGTTCCCGGTCGAGTCACTCGCCATGGAGTACTACGGCGACGACGTGAACAAGATCGTGGACGTGGCCCGCAGCGCGAGCGGCGTCTCGACGCTCCACGATGCGATGGGCGGCGACCCTCGCAGCAGTCCCCGTTGGCAGGCCAACGTCGCGATGGGCGGCGACCAGGAGATGGTCGCAGCACTCCGCACGCGCTCCGGCGAGTCCTGGGGTGCGCTCGGACTGTACCGAGAGCCCGATCGACCGAGGTTCGACCAATCGGACCTGCGCTTCGTCGGTCAGGTTGCTCCATTTCTCGCAGAGGCCGCCCGTCGCTCGCTCCTCTTCGGCGAGGCGACCGAGCCTGAGGTCCCCCATGCACCCGGACTGCTCGTGCTCTCGGCGGACTGGGAGGTCGAGTCGTCCACTCCCGGCACTGACCGCTGGCTCGCGGACCTCCCCGACGGCGGGCTCGGCGGACAGCTGCCCTCCGCCGTGCTGACCGTGGCCGGTCAGGCGCTCCGGTCCGTGACCAGCACGCCGGCCGGCGAGGTCGCCATGGCACGCGTGCTGACCCGCTCGGGCGCGTGGGTGGTGCTGCACGGTGCGGCACTCCGGACCGGACCCGACCCGCGCGTCGCCGTCATCGTGGAGCCGGCGCACCCGGCTCGGATCACCGAGCTGCTGATGTCGGCCTACGAGCTGACCGACCGTGAGCAGGAGGTGACCCGGTTGGTCCTCCAAGGCAGCTCGACCGCACAGATCGCGACGCGCCTCGTCCTCTCCCCGCACACCGTCCAGCAACATCTCAAGAGCATCTTCGACAAGACGGGAGTCCGGAGCCGCCGTGACCTCGTGGGTACGGTGTTTTTTGCGCACTACGAACCTCGACTGCGCGACAACGAGCACCGGGTCACGCTCGACCGACCGCTGCGCGGGGGGCCCGCGGTCAGCCCCTTGCCATCACCAGGTGACCCGTAGTCGACACCTCCCGCGTGCTGTGGGTCGCCGGCGCGTCCGCGGATCTATGCTCGTTGCTACCGCATCCCCCGCTCGTTCCCCACTCTCAGCCAGGACGTGCCATGTCGTCGTACAACCCCCCGCCGCCACCCCCGCCGGAGCCGAACGGCCCGTATGGACAGGCCCCCTACGGACAGGCCCCCTACGGACAGGCGCCCTACGGTGAGCCCAGCCAGGCACCCGCTGGCTACGCCCACTGGGGCAAGCGGGTCGCGGCGACGCTGGTCGACACGATCGTGATGTCGTTGGCCTACGTCCCCGCCGTCATCGGCTTCATCCTCATCGTCGCGGGGTCCGAGAAGACCACCGTCAACGGCACCACCACCCTCGAGAACAACGACATCGGGGCAGCGCCGATCCTGCTGATCCTCCTCGGCGCGATCGCCTACCTGTCGTTTGCCATCTGGAACCTCTGCATCAAGCAGGGCCGCACCGGCTACACCATCGGAAAGGGCGTCCTCGGGATCAAGCTGATCGCAGAGCAGAACGGTCAGCCGATCGGGGCGGGCAAAGCCTTTCTCCGCCAGATCGCCCATGTCCTCGACAGCTTCTGCTACATCGGGTACCTCTGGCCGCTCTGGGACGCCAAGAGGCAGACATTCGCTGACAAGATCATGACCACGGTCGTGGTCAACCAGCCGAAGGACTGAGCCCCGGCCCACCAGAAGGCGACCCGGTCAAGGTCTCCTGCCAGACTTCGGCCATGTCCACGATCCTGATCACCGGCGCCTCCTCCGGCCTGGGCGCCGAGATGGCACGCCAGCTCGCAGCCAAGGGCCACGACCTCGCTCTGTGCGCGCGGCGCACCGATCGACTCGACGAGCTCGCCGCCGCCATCAGCACTGCCCACCCCGGTCGCCGGGTCGCCGTGCGCGCGCTCGACGTCAACGACGACGACGCCGTCTTCGAGGTCTTCGGGCAGTTCCGGGCCGAGCTCGGCCACCGCGACAAGGTCGTCGTCAACGCCGGACTCGGCAAGGGCGCTCCGCTCGGCACCGGCGGCTTCGCCGCCAACCGGGAGACCGCGATGACCAACTTCATCGCCGCCCTTGCCCAGACCGAGGCCGCGATGGAAATCTTCCGCGACCAGGGCGCCGGTCACCTGGTCATGGTCTCCTCGATGGCTGCGATGCGGGGGATGCCCAAGGAGATCACCACGTACGCCGCGACCAAGGCCGGCGTCGCGCACCTGGCCGAGGGCCTGCGCACCGAGCTGTACGGCACGCCGCTCGCCAAGAAGATCAAGGTCACCGTGCTCTACCCCGGCTACATCATCTCGGAGATGAACGACTACGCGGAGCCGACCTCACCTCTGATGGCGACCACTGAGGACGGGGTACGAGCCATGGTGAAGGCGATCGAGAAGCAGGTCGCCGATGCCTGCGTGCCGCCCCTGCCCTGGGCACCGCTGTCTCTGCTGATGAAGCATGCCCCGTTGCCCGTGCTCAAGCGGATGCTCTGAGCCCACCGGTCAGCTCGCCTCGACCGGATCCGATCGCCAGGTCCGCCACGCATCCGTGGACCAGAGCGCCAGCAGCACGAGAAGAGGCTGGAACGGCAACCGCAGCAGCCGCGCGCGGTCGGTGTCGAGGCCGAACGAGTCGGAATCGTTGATCGCCTGCCACACGTTGCCGGGGAAGACAGCGATGAAGAACAGGGCGACCACCCAGCCGAGCAGGGCCAACCCGCGGCCACGCAGCACGAGGAGGCTCGCCCCCAACCCGAGCTCGAGGACTCCCGAGACGATCACGATCGCCTCGCGTGCCGGTAAGAACGTCGGCACCTGACCGAGAAACTCATCGGCGGCCGCGAAGTGTGCGACGCCCGCGACCAGCAGCATCGCGGCCAGCAGCAGCCGGCCGAGAGATCGAACGGTGGTGGGGGTCCTCATCGGTCGCCTTTCCTCTCGTGGGGCTTCGCGCCGGGCTCGACGAGAGACTCGGCGACTGTCGGCTCCCCATCTCGTCGCAGGTGCTCGTCCCAGGCGATCCGCAGGTCGAGCCCGGCCAGGCTGTGGCTCAGCCCCCGGCGCTGGCGGGTGAGGAAGGCGGCCAGCACGGTGAGCGTCAGGAAAGCCGGGATGCCGAGCAACGCCCACCATCCGCCCAGCAGGAAGAAAACCACCGGAGGAGTGATGCCGGTGAGCAGCTTGACGATCCGGGCGAGCGGCTCCCACCGGTTGAGGCTCGAGCGCCGTGGCACGGCGCGCACCGAGATCGTCCACTCACCGATCGTGCGGCCGGCTCCGAGGACCGAGACGGCCTGGACGGCGTACGGCAGCGCGACCTGGAGCGTCGTCTGAACGTCCAGGTCGAGACTCAGCGGCCCGTAGACGGCTGCAGCTCGATAGGAGAGGGCGACGAGACCGCCGAAGAGGACGACGAAGAGGAGATCGCTGAGCATGCCGACCAGACGTCGGCCGATGGTCAGGCTCGTCGGCACCGGGAGCGCGTGAGCGCGCCTGCTGACGAACAACGCTGAGAGCAACGATCCGACCACGGCGCCTGCGGTGTTGACGAAGACGTCGTCGACGTCGAAGAGCCGGTAGGCACAGTCGTAGAGGCTCCACACTCCCGTGAGCTGGGTGGTCTCGATCAGCAGCGACACCGTCGAGCCGACCAAGGCAGCCACGACGACGCCGCGCTTGAGGATCGTTCGGAGGAAGAACCCGAGCGGCACGAACAGCAGCACGTTGAGTGCGATCTGGAGGAAGACCGGGTCGCGCAGCAGGCTCGCGGATCCTCCACCCAGATCACCGGCCCAGAGCTCCCGGATCGAGCCGAGCGGATCGAGGTTGCTGGACTTGCACACGTAGCTGTCGGACGCCGGCATCGGGAGCAGGGTGTAGGTCCACAGCGCCAACCCGTAGACGGCGGCGGCGAGCAGGGTGGCAAGGTCGCTCGGGCCCAGCGTTCCGTTGCGGCGGTACTGCACCGCCGCGGTCGGCACGAACAGCAGCACCGCCAGCGCACTGCCCAGCGCCACGGCGATCAGCGCGTTGGTTGCTTGGTCGGACACGGATGAACGGTAGAGCCCGAGGGCAAGGCAGGGTAGCGAGCCCACCCTCCGCAATGCTGGCGAAAAGGGCGAGGCGTTCGCCGAGATCGTGCGTCCGTGACGCCGGCCTGTCGATCGTGGTGGACAGGGTCCTCCACGGAGGGCTGCTCGCCAGCCGGAGCCGAGGTTGACACCGGGACCTCAGCTACGGCAAGGCACTCCCCTCTGCGATGGACGCTCTCACGCTGGACGCCGTCGCGCTCGCGGCGTCTTTCGACGCGTTGGCTCGATCAGGGCCGATCAGTTGCAGCGCCAGCCCACTGAAAGCGGCCAAGTAGAGCGCTCCCGCCGCGGGTGACGCCCACTCGGACAGGCTGGTGCCGACGAACTCTACGAGTATGAAAGCCCACAGGGCGACGGGGATCCAGCGCGGAACGAGTCGCGAGCGGAATAGTGCGATGCCGAGCAGCAGCAGGCCGAGCACCGTGCCGAGCAATCCCATCGCCATGAAGGGAATCGCCGGACCGTACTCGATCGACTCGACGGCCTCCGCCATGGCCGCCCTCTCCGGGGAGGCCGCCATCGTCAGTTGTGACAGGCCGATGCCACCGACGACGGCGTGACCGAACCCACCCAGGACGGCAAGAATCCCGCCTGCCACTGCGGTCTTGGGTGCCGTGGTGAGCGAGTAGAGCGCGATCGCGACGACGCCCGCGAGAAACGGCAACTGAGCCAGAGCGAAGCTCACGATGGAGACGGTGGCGGATGTGCCGGCCTCCTCGATCGCGGCCAGCCGGTCGGCTGCCTCGGCCGGGAACCCGGGTTCGAACAGCAACGAGACGATGCTCAGGGCCGCGGTGGTGACGAGACTCGCGGCCGCCGCGAGCCGCACGGGTCGGGACATATGCATGAGGACCTCCAGGTTGTGTGGAGCCCCGACGCTAGGAACGAGCGCTGCTCTCGGGCATCGCCCGCGAGGCCCTGGCGCTGTCCTCTCTAGTCGCGTCCCGAGTCATCCTGAGAACGACCCCGCTCCCCTCTGAACGCCCTATCGTGGATGGCGTGCACCCTCTCGTCGTACGCCACTGGCAGGACGTCGCCATTGCCGTCGTCGTGGCCGGCGCCGCGACGCTGGAGGTGCTGCTTCCGCTGACATCGGTCATGGGCGAGGGCTCGCGTTCGGTGAGCCTGTCGGTGGCGCTCGTCCTGTGCGCGGCGTTGGTGTTCCGACGCGCGTACCCACTCGCGGTGGCCACGGTCGTGCTGCTGACGTGGCCGGTGGTCTACACGCTCACGCCAGTGCTTGTGTTGTTCTGGGGCCAATTCGTGCCGATCGTGGTGGCCCTCTATTCGGTGGCCCGGCACGGCAGCACCCGGCACGGGGTCTATGGCGGGTTGCTCGGGGCCGCCGGGTTGCTGTTCTTCGACCTGCGCGTCCCCGAGCTCGACAGCGCGGAAGAGATCGTCTTCCACTGGATGGTCTGCACCGTGGCCTGGTCGCTCGGCCAATTCGTGCGCTCCTACGAGGCGAGCGCTCATGCACAGTCCCGCCGCGCGGCGCTCGCCGAGACAAGCAGCCGCGAGCAGGCCTTGCAGGCGGTGGTTGACGAGCGCGCCAGGATCGCCCGCGAGCTGCACGACATCGTGGCGCACTCGGTGAGCGTGATGGTGGTGCAGGCCGGGGCCGCCCAAAAAGCGCTCGATGACCCGGAGTTCGTCGGGGAAGCGCTGAACTCAATCCGGACCACCGGGACCGGTGCGTTGCAAGAAATGCGACGGGTGGTCGCGCTGATCCGCGACGAGGACGACGTTGCATCCCTTGAGCCACAACCATCGTTGGAGTCTCTGGAGCAATTGATCGCGAAGATGGACGTCCCGACGCTGCTGCTCGTCGAGGGCGTCGAGCGGACTCCTGAGGCGGGGGTCGGGCTGTCGGCGTACCGGATCGTGCAGGAGGCCCTGACAAACGTACGCCGGCATGCAGCCGCCTCGTCGGTGTCCGTCACAGTGCGGTATCTCTCCGCGTCGTTGGAGATCGAGGTCGCCGACGATGGACGTGGGACCGCGCACGCCATCGGGGGGAACGGGCTGATCGGGATGCGCGAGCGTGCTGCGATGTGCGGCGGCACCGTGTCCGTCTCGACAGCACCCGGCGAGGGCTTTCGGGTGGTCGTTGAACTTCCGATGACACCGGTGACCGTGTGAGTGCTCTCCGGGTGCTCGTCGTCGACGACCAGGAACTAGTCCGCATCGGATTCGCAATGATCCTCGAGAAAGCTGGTCTCTCAGTCGTGGGGCAGGGGGCCGACGGTGCCGAGGGGATCGCGTTGTCCGAAGAGCACCGCCCGGACGTCGTACTGATGGATGTGCGGATGCCCGGCATCGACGGCATCGAGGCAACCCGGCGGATCACCGCCATGGAAAGTCCGCCGCGGGTGCTGGTGCTGACCACATTCGACCTCGACGAGCACGTGTTCGCCGCAGTCGAGGCGGGCGCCTCGGGGTTTCTGCTCAAGGACGTGAATCCGGACGATCTTGTGCACGCCGTCCGAGTGGTCGCGCGGGGCGAGGCGATGCTCGCCCCGGCCCTGATCCGACGGTTGCTCGAGCGCTTCGCCCGGCCGTCTTCCTCACCGTCGTCGGTACTTGCGGGAGAGATTTCCGAGCGTGAAGGCGAGGTGGCGCGGCTGGTGGCGAAGGGTCAGTCCAACGCCGAGATCGCAGCGGCTCTCTATCTCAGCGAAGCCACCGTGAAGACCTACGTGTCGCGGTTGCTCACGAAACCTGGCTTGCGCGACCGGGTGCAGGTCGCGGTATGGGCCTACGAGTCCGGACTGGTGCGGGTCGGGGACTCGTAACGTCACTCGTCCGTCGCTCGCCCCCTGTTGTCGTGGTGCTCATGGCTAAATCTTCCCGCCTGAAGTCGGTCAACCCCCGACCGATCTGAGTGGGACAACGGCAGCGACCGCGACGGTGCTGCGGAGCACTCGGACAGCCGAAATCGTTCCCTCTGCCACGCCCATGCGGCAACCTGCTATGCGTGGAAGACGACAGACTGCTTGTCGGTGCGCAGGACATTGCGGTCCGGCAAGCGCTGGTGGCGCACCTGCGCGCTGCAGGCTATGACGAACTGCTGCTGCAACAGGCGGCCGAGCGCGGCCGGCTCTACGCCCTTGAAGGCGATCAGCTGGTCCGGCCCGGCGCCGTGTTGCTGACCATCGCCGAGGTGGCATCGCGGCTAGGCCAGGACCCGGCCGCGACGGCGCGGCTGTGGCGGGCGTTAGGGCTCGACGAGCCGGTGGACGACGGGCCGGTGGCCACCGAGGACGAGGCAGCGGCCCTCGCGGTGTGGCCGCTTGTCGCGCAGCTCGTCGGGGAGCACCAAGCGCTGGCCCTCGCCCGAGTGCACGCGTCTGCGATCGCGCGAATGGGCGAAGCGGCGGCTGCGTCGATGGTCGACGCCCTCCCCACCATCGACCTGCTGCACAGCTCCGACGAACTCGCGACCTCGCACGCCTACGCAGCGGCGGCGTCTCTCATGCCGCAGGTCGTGCGCTCGGTTGAGATGATGTATCGCCATCACCTGCTGACGGCCACACGCCACTTCGAACAGGCTCACGCGCCTGCAGGATTCGGCCTGGGTGGTGTGCCGTGGTGCGTTGCGTTTGCGGACCTGTGCGGCTTCACGCACGCGACGGAGACCCTCGACGCGTTGACACTGCACAACTTCCTCGGCGTCTTCGAGAGCCTGGCGCATGACGAGGCCGCAGCGGCAGGCGTTCGTTGCGTGAAGCTCATCGGTGACGCCGCCATGTTCGTGGGCGCGTCGCCTGACGGTCTCGCTCGAGCAGTGCACGGTGTCATCGTTCGGGTAGCGGAACTTGAGGCAGCGCTGCCCGTGCGAGTTGGCATGGCTACCGGTGATGTCGTCGTCCGAGCCGGTGACTACTTCGGCCCGGCAGTGAACCTCGCCGCGCGACTGCTTGGACTGGCCCTGCCCGGGGAGGTGCTCGCCGAGCCGGTACTGGCCTCACGGCTCGGGCCGCTATGGCA
>JBAVCA010000425.1:0-1638 GCA_049586475.1 Nocardioides sp. | reverse complement strand
CCCAGTCCCGGGTGGGACCGAAGATCTTCTCGCAGAAGAGGCCGTCACGCTCGGGCTTGAGCGTGCGGTAGTTGATGGTCTCCGGCTTCTTGACCTCACCGTGGCTCCACGTGCGGATGTCGTCCGCAGTGGCCAGGCCGATCTGAAGCTGGTCGAAGAAGTTCACGTCGAGCACGTTGGCTGCAACCCTTCGGTTGTAAAGGTTCTGATGTGGCTAAAGGACTGAGGGTGGGCCGGGCATCACTCTCGCGACACCCGGCCCCATGACTCAGACTTCTTCGACGCTGCTGGGCTCGCGACGGGAGAGGTCGATGCCGAGCTCCTCGGCGGCACGGAAGACGTCTTCCTCCGCGTCGCGCATCTCGATGGCGGAGCCATCCTGCGACAGCACCTCCACGTTGAGGCAGAGCGACTGCATCTCCTTGATGAGCACCTTTAACGACTCCGGGATACCGGAGTCGGGGATGTTCTCACCCTTCACGATCGCCTCGTAGACCTTCACGCGACCAGGCACGTCGTCGGACTTGATCGTCAGCAGCTCCTGCAGCGCGTACGCGGCGCCGTAGGCCTCCATCGCCCAGACCTCCATCTCACCGAACCGCTGGCCACCGAACTGGGCCTTACCGCCCAGAGGCTGCTGCGTGATCATCGAGTAGGGCCCGGTCGAGCGTGCGTGGATCTTGTCGTCGACGAGGTGGTGGAGCTTGAGGATGTACATGTAACCCACCGACACGGGGTCGGCGAACGGCTCACCGGAGCGGCCGTCGAACAGGTTGGCCTTGCCGGTCCCGTCGATCATCCGGGCACCGTCACGGTTGGGGATCGTCGACCCGAGCAGGCCGGTGATCTCGTCCTCCTGAGCACCGTCGAACACCGGGGTGGCGACCTTGGAGCCGGCCTCCGCCTTCTCGGCGTGGATCTTGATCAGGCGCTGCTTCCAGTCGCTGTCGGACTTGTCCTCGGAGAGGTCGATGTCCCAGCCCTGCTTGGCCAACCAGCCCAGGTGGAGCTCGAGGATCTGGCCGATGTTCATCCGGCGCGGCACACCCAGCGGGTTGAGCACCACGTCGACCGGGGTGCCGTCCTCCATGAACGGCATGTCCTCGATCGGCAGGATCTTGGCGATGACACCCTTGTTGCCGTGACGACCGGCGAGCTTGTCACCGACCGAGATCTTGCGCTTCTGCGCGACGTAGACGCGCACCAGCTGGTTGACGCCGGGTGGCAGCTCGTCGCCGTCCTCGCGGTCGAAGACGCGGACGCCGATGACCGTGCCGGACTCGCCGTGCGGGACCTTCATCGAGGTGTCGCGCACCTCGCGTGCCTTCTCGCCGAAGATCGCCCGCAGCAGCCGCTCTTCCGGCGTCAGCTCGGTCTCGCCCTTGGGCGTGACCTTGCCGACGAGGATGTCACCGGTGGTCACCTCGGCGCCGATGCGGATGATCCCGCGCTCGTCGAGGTCGGCGAGCATCTCCTCGGAGACGTTGGGGATGTCGCGGGTGATCTCCTCCGGGCCCAGCTTGGTGTCGCGGGCGTCGACCTCGTGCTCCTCGATGTGGATCGAGGTGAGGACGTCCTCCTGCACCAGGCGCTGGCTGAGGATGATCGCGTCCTCGTAGTTGTGACCCTGCCACGGCA
>JBAVCA010000424.1:0-6436 GCA_049586475.1 Nocardioides sp. | reverse complement strand
CCTCCGCGGGCTGGAGCCGGCGCAGTGTCTCGCCCTCGCCGTTGCCTATGGCAGCGCCGCCGCCGGACTGCCCGGCACCACGATCCCCCATCCCTCCCAAGTCCACCCCGAACTCGTCCCGGTCAGGGAACTGGTCCGGATCAACCACCTCGAGAATTGAGAGCACGATGACCGACCTCATCAACGCCGACCTGGTCCGGCTCGACATCAACCTCGGCACCGACAAACTCGATGTGATTCGAGGGTTGGCCGACGTCGTCGCGGGCGCTGGCCGCGCCGAGGATTTGGCACTGCTCAGCGAGGACGCCCTGGCGCGCGAGGGCTTGTCGCCCACCGGCATCAAGGGAGGCATCGCCATCCCCCACTGCCGCACCAGCGCCGTCGACGTCCCGACGTTGGTGTTCGCCAGGCTCGATCCTCCGGTCGACTTCGGAGCCAAGGACGGACCGGCCGACCTGGCGTTCCTCATCGCCGCTCCCGCCGGGGGGGACGACACCCACCTCCAGATCCTCACCAAGCTCGCCCGCGCCCTGGTGAGGGCCGAGTTCACCGATGGCCTGCGTGGGGCCGCAACCGCCGAGGAGGTGGTCGTCCTGGTCGGCGGCGTCGTCGTCGAGGCACAGCCCACCCCAAAGCATGCGGAGCCGGGTCCGGTACCGAGCAGCCCCGAACCTCCAGCCGCGGCGCCGCGCCGGCTCGTGGCTGTCACGGCCTGCCCGACGGGCATCGCCCACACTTACATGGCCGCCGAGGCGCTCGAAGCCGCTGCGGAGCGCGCCGGGGTCGACCTGAGCGTTGAGACCCAGGGCTCCGCAGGCTCCACCCCGCTGCCGGCAGAGACCATCCGTCAGGCAGACGCCGTGATCTTCGCCGTCGATGTCGGCGTGCGGGACCGTGGCCGCTTCGCCGGAAAGCCGCTGGTGTCGTCGAGTGTCAAGCGCCCGATCGAGGACGCCGACGCGATGATCGCCGAGGCCTTGCGTCACGCCGAGGACCCCCATGCCCCGCGCGTCGAAGGCTCGGCAGACGGGGCGGTCGGCTTCGTCGGCACCCCAGGCGTCCAAGAGTCTTGGGGCGGTCGCACCCGCAGGGTGTTGATGACCGGGGTCTCCTACATGATCCCGTTCGTGGCCGCGGGCGGCTTGCTCATCGCCCTCGGTTTCCTGCTCGGGGGCTACGAGATCGTCGGACCGTACGGCGACATCGCCGTCAAGAACACAATCTTCGACCTGCCCGACACCGCTGCGCTGGGCCTGGACCACGCCCTGTTCGGCTCCGGCTTGGCCGCTTACCTCGGTGCACTGTTCTTCATCATCGGCAAGACCGCCTTCGCGCTCTTCATCCCGGCCTTCGCTGGTTACATCGCCTACGCCATCGCCGACCGACCAGGCATTGCGCCCGGCTTCGTCATGGGCGGGCTCGCTGCCAACCTCTTCGCGGTGCAGACCACGGACGCGGCGCCGGTAGCGTTCCCGGCCACCGGGTTCCTCGGTGCCATCGTCGGCGGTGTCCTCGCCGGCGTGATCGCACACTGGATCAGCACCTGGAAGGTCCCCACCTGGGCGCGCGGTCTGATGCCGGTGCTGGTGATCCCGCTGCTGACATCCATCGTGGCGGGCCTCGTCATGATCGTTGTGCTCGGCAAGCCCATCAATTTCCTGATGACCAACCTGAGCGACGGCCTCAACTCGATGAGCGGCAGCAGCGCCGTCCTCCTCGGCGTCGTGCTCGGGCTGATGATGGCCTTCGACATGGGCGGCCCCCTCAACAAGGTCGCCTACAGCTTTGCCGCTGTCGGCGTCGGTGGCGCCTCGCTCGCCGTTGATGCTCCTGAGCTCAAGATCATGGCCGCGGTGATGCTCGCCGGCATGGTGCCCCCGATCGCGCTCGCCCTGGCGACCGTCGTCCGCCCCCAGCTCTTCAACCAGGCCGAGCGCGAGAACGGCAAGGCCGGCTGGTTGCTCGGCGCCAGCTTCATCACCGAGGGGGCGATCCCCTTCGCGGCGGCCGACCCGTTACGAGTCATCCCGGCGATCATGCTCGGCAGCGCCGTGACCGGCGGGCTCTCACAGGCCTTCGACGTCGGCGTCCGCGCACCGCATGGTGGCATCTTCGTCCTCTTCGCCGTCGACGGGGTGTGGGGGTTCCTCTTCGCCCTCGCCGCCGGCGTGGTGGTGGGAGCCGCTGCGGTGATCGCGCTCAAGTCCATCGCCGTGCGTCCCGCGGTGCCCGCCGAGCTCGGCGACCGCGTGGCCGCCTGACCTGGAGGGCGACCGACCGGGCTCATCCCGCACCCCAACGCCGCACGACCGCGTGCGACACGCACCACGTCACCCCACACCAGAGGAGTACTCCATGCCCACCAAGTCAGTTGTCGTCGGTTCCGCCGTCGGCCTGCACGCCCGCCCCGCTGCGATCATCTCCGAGGCTGCCGGCGAGCTCGACTCCGAAGTCCTCATCGCGATACCCGGCAGCGAGCCCGTCGACGCAGGGTCCGCGCTGATGATCATGACCCTCGGTGCCGGGAACGGAGACACCGTCGAGGTCTCCGGTGAGGTGGAGGCCGACGTCGAAGCGATCGCTGCCCTCGTGGCCAAGGACCTCGATGCCGATTGAGCCACCCCGCGGCGCGAGGTCGCGGATGGTCGTACTCGGGTCCGGCCCACCGGAACCGACGACCGGCTCATCGCCCTCGATCACCTGGTCTCAGCCGTACCGTGTCAGGGGACGTCGGGCGCGTTGCCCGGCAGCTGACGCCGACGAAGCTCGCGATAGACCACTCGCACGCCGACGGCGCGGGCGAGCTCGCCCAGGATCTCGCCGAAGAACTCCTTGCGGTACAGCTCGTCGGTGATTGCCACGACGGTGAAGTAGAGCCCGGAGAACCCGGCCAGGAAGATCGACACGTGGAGCAGCTCCACGCTGACGAAATCAAGCCCGAGGAGGTCCTCGGGATGGCCCTCGCCGAGCCAGCTGGCGATGACGCTGTCGTCGATGGCCACTGCTCCGAAGACCATGAAGAAGGTGAACACCGCGAGCGCGAGCAGCAGCACCTGCACCGCCTGAGCCACCACGAGGACGAGGACGAGGTTCACCATCTGCAGTCCCGACACCTGGGCCTCGGCAGGCAGGTCCAGCTCGGAGCTGGCGACGACCTCTCGAGCGACCGCCTCGAGCGGGGTGCCCGCGGTGGCGATGAGCACGTCGGCGGTACCGACAGCGTCGTCGAATGCGTCCAGCTCCTCAGCCAGGCGCGGAACCAGGAAGAGCATCGCGGCTGCGGCGAAGAAGAGGACCGCTCCCCACAACACTCCCCCCTCCAGCGCGGAGGCGACCTGCCAGACCTCGGTGTTGATGAACAAGAACGTGATGAACAACAGCAACATCGGCAGCGCCCGAGTGGCAAGTGGCAGGAGGAGGCCCAGGCTGCCCAGGCTGCGCCGTAGCGCCCATGCCGCGATCACCGAGGCCTTGAGCGCCTGCAGCGCGTAGAGCAGCAGCACGCCCCCAGCCACGCTCGCCCCGGCAGGAAATCCGAAGCTGGCATCGGTGAGGAGCGCGAACAGCGTGCCGACGAGGCCGCCCGCGAGGAGCGCGACCAGCAGCACAGCAGCAATCCGCCCACGGCTGAGCCGTGCCTGCACCACGGCTCGTACGTCGTCGACGAAGTACGGCAGCCCGTGGTGCTTGAACCACGACTCGGCGGTGACCACCGGCGTCTTCGTCTCGCCCCCCGTGCGCTTGTCCGCGAGCTTCGCGACCAGACGAGAGGCCGGGCTGCTCGTCGGCCGTTGCGGCTCAGCCACCCAGGATCTCCCGCGCCCGCTCGACGTCGGCGGCCATCTGAGCGATCAAGGCCGAGAGTGCGTCAGCTCCCGCGAAGGTGACCATGCCGCGCAACCGCTCGACGAACTCGACCTCGACCTCGACGCCGTAGAGCTCCAGTCCGGTGCGGTCGATGACGTAGGACTCGACGCGTCGGTCACGGATGCCCTCGAAGGTCGGGTTGGTGCCCACGCTGATCGCCACCGGGTAGGTCTCGTGGGTGTCCAGCCGCCGCAACCGACCGGCATACACACCATCGGCGGGGGCAGCGGTCAGAGTGTCGGTCAGGACGTTGGCCGTCGGGTAGCCGAGCTCACGGCCGCGCTGGTCGCCGCGCACGACGTGGCCCCGGAGCACGACCGGGCGTCCCAACGCCTCTGCGGCGCCGGCCACGTCACCGGCGGCCAGGCAGGTGCGGATGTAGGTGGAGGACCACACCTGGGGCCCACCGTCGAGCTCGACGCCCTCGGCAACGAACCCGGCGGCCCTGCCTGCCTCGCGCAGGAAGGCGACGTCCCCGGCAGCACGGTTGCCGAAGCGGAAGTTCGCGCCCACGACGACCGACCGAGCGCTCAGGGCCGCCACGAGCACGCGGTCGACGAACTCCTGCGGCGACCACGTGGCGACCGAGAGATCGAACGGGAGCACGAAGACGTCGTCGATGCCGAGATCTCCCAGGAGCAGGGCGCGCTGCTCGATGCTGGTGAGCATCGACGGAGCGTGCTCCGGGCGGAGGACCGCCATCGGGTGCGGGTCGAAGGTCACCGCGACCAGGGGGACACCGAGCTCATCGGCTGCCGCCCGCGCGCGCGCGATGACGGCCCGGTGTCCACGATGCACGCCGTCAAAGTTGCCGATCGTCACCGCACTCACCGTCAGGCTCGACGGCACCTCTTCGAAGCTGCGCCAGATCGTCACGCACCGAGACTAATCGTCACCACCGGGCGACGACGCGGCGGCGCGCTCCGCCGTCACCGTCGGACTGGCCTGTCGCGGATGCCATCATGACCCGATGGACGCTCGTGCGCTCATCGTCTTCCGTCGCCTCCCTCGCCCTGGCCAGACCACCATCAACCTGAGTGACGGCTCGGCGGTGCCGGCGGTCAAGGACGCCGAGCACATCGACGTCTATGCCGGCTACGCGGAGACGCTGTTCCCCGACGGGTCCCACGTGAGCATTCGTGGGTGACGGCCTCCGTCGCGCGGTGGCGGAGTCCTCGATCTACGCCACGGGCCTGCTGTCACCGGATCGCAGCACGATCTTCGACACTCGATTGGCCCACCCCGGCAGTCGTCTACGACTCGACGACGGGGCGTCGGCAGCCCATCGCTGCTCCCTGGGACACTTCACCTTGGCCGGATGGAGCGATGTGAGCACCTTCTTCGAGGTCGCGGAGCGCATCGACGCGAGCGCCGACGACGTGTTGCGCGCCCGACAGGTCGTCACGTTGCGTCCTGCGGGCGCTGGCCTGCACTCCGGTGACGCGGTCGCCCGCACCGAGGACCGGGGTCAGCCCCCGTCTCTCCTGGTGGAAGGCCGCAGGAACCCGTTCTAGGGGCCAGAGGGCTCGAACGGATCAGCAGGCCTGGGCCTCAGACGAACACGGCCAGTGCGCGGGCTGAGCCATTCCGTGGTTCGTAGAGAGCGAGGAACTCCCCTGCCGGGTCGAAGACCGCGGTGATGCCGTCGAGAGCCAGGTCCAGGGCCCGGCCGAAGCGGACGTCGTCGGCGTGAGCCTGGTCCAGGTCGAGGCAGGTGAAGGTCGCCCTGGCCGCCGCGGCGATGGGCAGCACCGCAAAGTCATCGGCGAGGTCCTCCAGGCTCCGAGCAGCATCGAGGTCGAAGGACCCCACGGCGCTGCGCCGCAGAGCGCCGAGGTGCCCCCCGACACCGAGCGCCGCGCCCAGGTCGCGAGCGATCGCGCGGATGTAGGTGCCGCTCGAGCACCGCACCGAGATCCGCACCTCGGGCAGACTGACGTCGTGCACCGTCAGCTCGTGGATCGTGACCGGTCGCGCCTTGAGCTCGACCTGCTCCCCGTCGCGCACCCGGGCGTAGGCCCGCTTGCCGTCGACCTTGATGGCGGAGACCGCGGTCGGAACCTGCTCGATGTTCCCCACGAAGCCGGCCAGCTCCGAACGGACCATCTCCTCGGTGATCACGGCCAGCACGGCGGGGTCTGCTTGTGCGCTGACGTCGCCCTCTGCGTCATCGGTGGTGGTCGACGTGCCGAGACGGATCGTGGCGTCGTACTGCTTCTCGGTGAGCATCAGGTGCCCGAGCAGTCTGGTGGCCCGGTCGACGCCGAGCACGAGCACCCCGGTCGCCATCGGGTCCAGGGTGCCCGCGTGGCCCACCTTGCGCGTGCCGGCAAGGCGGCGTACCCGAGCGACGACGTCGTGCGACGTCATCCCTCCGGGCTTGTCCACCACCACCAGGCCGGGGGTGACGGGGTTGCTCACGCGTCCTCGTCGTCCTCGGCTGCGCCATCCGCCTCGGGGGCGGGGGCACCGTCGTCCTCGCTGTCCTCGTCGTCCTCATCGAGGATCTCGCGGGGCTTCTTGTAGGGGTCTTCCTCGCCGGCGTAGGCCGTCCCGCGCTGGGCAGCCA
>JBAVCA010000423.1:0-2154 GCA_049586475.1 Nocardioides sp. | reverse complement strand
CGTGAAGATCACCGGCGAGCCGATGATGCAGGTCGACTTCACCCACCACGGCGAGCACGGCGACCACAACGTCAGCGGGATGATCACCACCGCGCAGCGGATCATCAACGCCGCGCCGGCCGTCGTGGCGGCGCCGCCGGGCATCGTCACCGCGCTGGACCTGCCGCTCGTGACCGGCCGCGGCCTCGTCGCCGGGGGTAGCGGCAAGTGAGCATCCTCGACCGTTTCAACGTCACCGACCACGTCGCGATCGTCACCGGCGCAGGTCGCGGCCTCGGCGCCGCAACCGCCGTTGCGCTGGCGGAGGCCGGCGCCGACGTGCTCATCTCCGCGCGCACCCAGAAGCAGCTCGACGGGGTTGCCGAGGCAGTGCGCGCCACCGGCCGTCGCTGTCTCGTCGTGCCCGCCGACCTCAGCGACCTCGACGCCGTCGCCAGCCTCGCGCAGACGGCGTACGACGAGTTCGGTCGGCTCGACACTGTGGTCAACAACGTCGGCGGGACCTTTCCCACCGAGTTTCTCAAGACGACCAACGAGTTCCTCAACGACGCCTTCAGCTTCAACGTGACCACGGCTCACGCCCTCAGCGTGGCCGCGGTCCCGCTGATGCTGGCCGACGGGATCCAGCCGGGTGCCCAGAAGTCGATCACCACGATCAGCTCGATGATGGGACGCACGGCCGACCGCGGTTTCATCGCCTACGGCACCGCGAAGGCGGCGCTCGCGCACTGGACCAAGATGGCCGCCCAGGACCTGTCCCCGTCGGTGCGCGTCAACGGCATCTACGTGGGCTCGATCATGACCAGCGCCCTCGAGTACGTCGCCGGGCAGCCGGAGATGATGAACCAGCTCGAGACCAAGACACCGTTGGGTCGAGTAGGTGAGCCGGAGGACATCGCCGCGGCCGTCCTCTACCTCTCCTCGAAAGCCGGGCAGTACGTCACCGGCAAGATGCTGGAGGTCGACGGTGGCATCCAGCAGCCCACTCTCGACCTCGGCTTCCCTGATGTCGTCTCGCCCGACGTCGTTCCTTCCGGGACGGCCTCGTAGGTTCGACCCGTGACCCATGACCCAGGCATCTCCACCGCGTACGCGGTGTCACCCGACTCAGGTGAGCACTGGACCGCCGAGGGCGCCTGGGAGGTCGAAGCCGGCATCCACCGGATCCCGCTGCCACTCCCGATGGACGGACTCAAGGCGATCAACGTCTACGTCATCGAGACCACCTCCGGGCTGACCCTGGTCGACGGGGGCTGGGCGATCCCGGTCGCACGGGACCTGCTCGACAGCTGCCTGAAGGACATCGGGGCCGGCTTCGGCGACATCGACCGCTTCCTCGTCACCCACGTGCACCGTGATCACTTCACGATGGCGACGGTGCTGGGGCGCGAGCTGGGCATCGACGTGGCACTCGGGGAGGGAGAGCGCCCCGCGCTGGATCTGCTCAACAACGTCGAGCACCTCACCGAGAACCCCTTCCACGCAGTGCTCCGCTCCGCCGGTGCGCAACGCGTCGTCGAGCAGTGGGAGCGGATCGTCGGCGACGACGAGGGACCCGACTCGCTGCTCTGGCAGTACCCAACGACCTGGCTCGAGGGCGACCACGAGATCGTCGTCGGCGCGAGGACCCTCGACGCGGTGCACACCCCTGGCCACACCCCGGGGCACTTCGTCTTCGCCGACCGCGCTGCGCAGCTCCTCTTCGCCGGCGACCACGTGCTCCCGACGATCACGCCGTCGATCGGCTTCACGGTCCCGCCGATGGATCAACCCCTGATGGCGTTCCTGGCCTCGCTCACCAAGGTGCGCGAGCTGCCCGACCTGCGGGTCCTGCCCGCCCACGGTCCGGTAGCACCCTCGTCCCACGCTCGGGTCGACGAGCTCCTCGACCACCACGAGGGGCGGTTGCGCGACAGCCTCGCCGCGCTCCCCGAGGCGGGCGCCGATCGGCTGCTGACGTCCTACGACGTGGCCCAGACCCTGGGCTGGACCCGGCACCTGCACGCGTTCGAGACCCTCGACATCTTCAGCCAGGGCATGGCCGCCATGGAGACCAAGGCGCACCTCGACCTGTTGGTCGCTCGCGGTCAGGCCGCAGCCGTCTGCGGCGCGGACGAGGCCGGGGTTGGCGACGGGGTCGGCTAACGGCTGGCC
>JBAVCA010000422.1:0-5329 GCA_049586475.1 Nocardioides sp. | reverse complement strand
TCTCGACCGGAGGCGGTGACTCGTCGGTGCCAGGCTCGGCAGCGCCAGTCGGCGGCGACACCTCCGCTCCGCCCACGAACGACTCTGCGATCGCCCCGGTAGCGGCTCCGCAACAGCCCGGCCTTCCGGCACTGTTCTCGATCCCGACCCTGCTGATCCTGCTCGGAGTCGGACTGGCGTCCCTGTTCGGCACGTACATGCGGCGACTGGGGCTCGCGGCCCTCGGCGGCGCGAACTCCTGCCCGCACGGACTGACCTCCGGCCTCCCCGACCTGCGAAAGATGGCCTGACATGAGCGTCTCCACCACCACCACTACCACCCAGCCCGAACGCGCCTCCGGAAGTCGGATGGGTGCTGGCACCAGCAGCCTTCCCCGCGCCGGGGCCAAGTCCTCCGGAGTAGCCCCGGTCAAGGGCAACAACGCCCAGCTCCTGCAGACGGTCCTGTTCTGGGCCGGGGCGATCATGATGCCGCTGGGCATCGTGATCATCCTGCTCGGCTACTACGGGGTCGCCAACTCGGTGTACGACTACGAGCGGGAGGCCTACACCGCCTCGGGCGGCTTCCTCGGCCTGGCCGTCACCTTCCTCGGCGGCTTCCTGTACTTCGGTGCCTGGCTTGCCCGGATCGCCTACGACAACCAGCAGGCTGCGTTGCGACTGGCGGACACGTTGCTGGTGCTGGCTGACGTGGCGTCGCGGGCAGCCGCCACCCATGACCCGGCATCGGACGTGGCCGCCCTGCCGGTGACGGCCGGTGACGGGACGACGCTGCACCGCCGCGACTGCGCACTGATCGCGCACCGCGACGACCTCCAGCCCGGCGCCGGTCGTCCCGGTCTGACCAGCTGCCGGGTCTGCAAGCCCTGACGCTGTGCGGCTTGGCGGACACTCGGGGTCACTCGGGAGCCAGCTCGGGAGTCAGTTCGGGGCTCACTCGGGGAGCGGTACGGCCTCGATCTCGTCAGGCAGGCTGAGCAGGATCTTCTCCACGTAGTCACGCGCGGTGTGGAAGATGTCGACCTCGGCGCCGGCCTGCTCGGAGAGCAGCCACCGGTGCACCAGCACCTCGTGGAAGATCTCCGCGGGCTCGAGCTTGCGACGCGCCTCGGCAGGCACCAGCGCGATGATGGGGTCGTAGACCTGGGTGAGCCAACGGTTCGCGACCAGCCCCCGGTCCTCGCGACCGAGGTCGAAGTAGGCGGTGAAAGCGGCGAGGTCATTGAGGAGCCGGCGCGCCTGAGCATCCTCGACGTCGAGCCCGACCAGCGACTGCAGCTCACGCCGGTGGTGTCCGAGCTCGACGACCTTGGGCTGGATCCGGACCCGGTCGCCGCCGATGTCGGTGACGATGTCCAGCTCGTCGACGTCGAAGCCGAGCTCGTTGAGACGCTCGATCCGCTGCTCGATCCGCCACATCTCGTCCGAGCCGAACTCCTCGGCGTCGGTCAGCTCATTCCACAGGGCGTGGTAGCGCTCCTCCAGCAGGTCGACGATCTCGTGGGCACCGACGCTGTCCGCGAGCGACTCGCTGGCCTGGAGGTCGAGCAGCTCGGCAAAGATGTTCTCCCGCGCGACGCTCAGGTCGTGCTCGCGCATGCCGGTCGACAGGGTGGGGTGCAGCTCTCCGGTCTCGGCGTCGACGAGGTAGGCGGCAAAGCCCCCAGCGCTGCGCCGGAAAAGCACGTTTGACAGCGACACGTCGCCCCAGAAGAAGTCGGCAAGGTGCAGCCGCACCAGCAGCACGACCACCGCGTCGACCAGCGAGGGCAGGTTCTCGGCCTTCAGCCCATGGGAGAACAAGCTGCGGTAGGGCAGGGAGAAGCGCAGGTGCTGGGTCAGCAGTGCAGTCGGAAGCGGTTCGCCGTCGGCGTCGGTCCGGCCCGTGACGACGCCTTGGGGGACCACGGAGGGGAGCCCGAGGCGCTGGAGGTCCCGCAGCAGGCGGTACTCGCGCAAGGCGATGTCCTCGACGGTCTCCTTGACCGCGTAGGTGCGCTCGCCCAGGCGGACGATCCGGACCACGTGCCGCGAGAGCCCGCGCGGCAGCGGCACGACGTACTGGTCGCTCCAGTCCTCCAGCGACGTCGACCAGGGCAAGCTGAGCAACGCCGGGTCGGGCCGGTTGGCCACGATGTGGAGCGCCATACCGTGACCCTAGCCTCGGCTTTACTAGAACAAGTTCTAGTTTCGCTGCTACGGTCCCGACATGACTGAGCAAGCAACCTCCGGGTCCCGCCGCGTCGTGGTGATCACCGGAGCCGCATCCGGGATCGGCTTCGCGACCGCCGAGCTCTTCCGTGACCTAGGGGACGTCGTCTTCGGCCTCGACATCGCGCCGACGGTGCCGGGCGGCGTGACCTACGTCGAGTGCAACGTTGCGCAACGCGACTCGGTCGAGGCGGCGATCGCCACCTGCGTGGCCGAGCACGGGCGGATCGACGTGCTGGCCAACGTTGCTGGGGTCGTGCAGTTCGGACGCATCGAGACGGTCACCGAGGAGGAGTGGGACCGCGTGCTCGCGATCGACCTCAAGGGCCCGTTCTTGCTGATGCAGACAGCGCTGCCGCACCTGAAGGCGTGCGGTGGCAATGTCGTCAACGTCTCCTCGGTGGCCGGCAACAAGGTGCAGCCGTACGCGACGGCGTACGCCGCAGCCAAGGGCGGGCTCACGACGATGACCAAGGCCTTGGCCCTGGAGCTTGCCCCCGACGGCATCCGCGTCAACGCCGTCTGCCCGGGCAGTGTCGACACCCCGATCATCGCCGAGGTCGCCAGCCGCTTCCCCGACGACCTCGACCCTCGGGTGATGGACCGGTTGATGGCGATGCTTCCCGGCCCCTCGATCACGCCGTCCGAGCTCGGTTCCTCGATCGTCTACTTGGCCTCCAAGGAGGCCCGGATGATCAGCGGTGCCGTCCTCGCCTTCGACGGTTCGATGACCTGAGCCCAGGCTCGGATCGGATTCCGCGTGCGGGTGGGCGACCAGTAGGATCGCCAGCGCGCCGCGAGGCGCACGCCGCGTTAGCTCAGTTGGCAGAGCATCGCTCTTGTAAAGCGAATGTCGAGAGTTCGACTCTCTCACGCGGCTCTGTCGGTGCTCGGGTGCTGGCCCGAATGGCGCGATTCGGACCGCCACGGTGCCGCCCTCCCGCTCGATCCTCCTGGGCGGTAACGCTTTGCGGACCCCGCGCGTCTAGGGGGGTATGAGCACTCAAACCGCAACGACCGAGGTGAGGACGTGGCACGTGTCGAGGACGGGGGACTCCACGAAGGACTTCGAGGAGTTCGTCCACACCACCGGCACTCGGATGCTGCGCACGGCACTGCTGCTCTGTGGTGATCACCAGCAGGCCGAGGACCTCACTCAAACGACCTATGCCAAGGTCTTCAGCCGGTGGCGGTTGGTCAGCCGCGCTGACCATCCGGTTGCCTACACCCGCTCCATCCTGACTCGCACCTACCTGTCCGAACGCCGCCTGCGTCGATCCGGTGAGATCCCGGTGGAGTCCGTCGAGGACGCCGACGTCGCGAGCCAGGCCGACGCCGTCGGTCTCAGGTTGGCCCTGTTCGATGCGCTCGCACAGCTGTCCGCCCCGGACCGGACGGTCCTGGTGCTGCGCTACTGGGAGGACCAGAGCGTCGCCGAGACCGCGGCCGGGCTCGGCATCAGCGAGTCGGCCTGTCGGACCCGCACCTCCCGCGCATTGGCGCGGCTGCGCACCGTCTATCCCGATCTGGAGGCTTGAGATGAAGTTGCACGACCACATGGAAGAAGCAGTAGGCGGATCGAGCACCGACCTGGTCCGCCTCGCACGAGCCTCGCAGCAGCAAGGGACCCGGCTGCGTCGTAACCGCCTGGCGCGCAACGCCGTCGGGGTGGCGGCCGCCGCAGCGGTGATCTTCTCCGCGGTCCAGCTCACGGCTGGAACCTCGACCCTCGATCCGGACACCGCTCGGGAGGTTCCTGCTGGGGTTGCCGCGGCACCGACGCCGAGCGCCGACCCGTCAGCAGGCCCGCCGTCTTCACCCAGCGCGGACAAGGTGGTGCTGACGGGCCGAGGCACCGCCGCGGCGTTGCGGGCAGCGATCGAGGAGCAGGCCACCGGGACCTTCGGTGGCTTCGCGGGCCAGGGCGACGCGCTCGGTCAGGGCAGCGACGACACCTACGGCAGGCTCGAGTTCACGCCCTCGGACGGGACCGGGGTGGGCGTGGTGGGCGTCAACGTCCAGGACGGATCGATTCTTGACCAGTCCAGGTTCGACTGCGCGGAAACGTTCATGGTCGACTGCAGCGTCGAGACCCTCGCCAACGGGGACCGCATCCGCACCTACTGGGGGCAGCCGGTTGCTACCGACGAGGGTCCGGGTCTTCGGGTGACGGCGGAGCTGCTCACCGACGACCGGTCCCTGCGGGTCATTGCCAGCGCCTCCAACGGCTTCGACCTCGGCGGCAACCGGTTCGACGTGACCCGGCGGCAACCCGTGCTCACCGCCGCAGACCTGAGTCGGATCGTCTCCCAGCCGTGGTGGGGGTTCCGGGTCCCGAGCGAGTTCCAGCAGGCAGGCGAGGAGCTCTCGCCGTACACCGACCTGGACGCCAACGTCAGCTGAGCACAGGGCGGATCACCGCACCTGGCGAGCGACGAACCTCTCCGGCGGAGCCGCGATGGCGTCCTGGGCGGCAATCAACGCGATCTCCCGGGTGCCGGCCGCCAGCGTCGCCTCTAAAATTGCGAAGACCGACGACGTGGTGCGCTCCAGGGCCGTGGCGCTGGAGCCGGTGGACGAGAGGTGGGCGAGATAGAGCGCCGCGGTGACGTCGCCGCACCCGTTGGGGGCGATCGGGAGCAGGAGTGGTCACCACCCAGGCGCCGGCGTCGGAGACGGCGAGCACGTCGAGGGTCTCCGGCTCGGAGTCGGCGTGCAGCACCGAGGTGACCAGGACGTCGCGGGGGCCGGTCTCGCGGACGGCGTCGACGGCGGCGAGCACCTCCTCCAGCGTCGTGGTGGTGCGACCGGCCAGGAAGTCGAGCTCGAAGTGGTTCGGCGTGACGATGTCGGCGCGGGGGACCACCTCGTCGCGCAGGTACTCCGGGATGCCGGCCTTGACGAACATCCCGCGACCCACGTCGCCCATCACCGGGTCGCAGCAGTAGACGGCCGAGGGGTTCGCGGCACGGACCTTCGCGACCGCATCGAGGATCACGGCACCGACGGCCGGGTCGCCCTGGTAGCCGGAGAGCACCGCATCGGCCTCACCGAGCACCCCGCGCTCGCCGATACCGGTGATCACGTCGGCCACGTCGGCCGGGTCGAGCAGCGGGCC
>JBAVCA010000421.1:0-3093 GCA_049586475.1 Nocardioides sp. | reverse complement strand
GCGACGAGCTTCTCCTTCTCGGCCTTGGCCTCGGCGGCCTTCTCGGCCTTCTCGACCTTGCGGGCTTCCCGCAGGACGGCCAGCACCGGCCCGAGGGCGTCGAGGCGGCCGATCAGGGAGGCCAGGTCACCGACCGCGTTGGCGTCGCTCACCTGGGCGCGCACGGTCTTGATCGACTCGGCTGCCTCCTCGGGGGCGAGCTTGGCGCCGTTGACACGCTGCTCCAGCAGCTGCACCTCGAACGCGAGCGCGGCGTAGCGCTCGGTGAAGAAGTGCAACGCCTCCTCAGGCGTGCCAGCCGGGTAGGACCCGACCGCCCGCTCGCCATCAACGGTCCTGACATACACGGTGCCGTCGTCGTCGACGCGACCCCATTCGCTGCTCGTCACTGTGCGTCCCTCTTCGTTGTCCACGTCAAGCCGGTGCCCATGCTAGTGGTGCGTCTCACCGCTTCGTCGCAGCCCCGATACCCACGCGACGCGCGGGTCGGTGCCTCGCTACTCTGACGCAGTGTTGATCGCCGGCTTTCCCGCAGGACCATGGGGTACTAACTGCTACGTCGCTGCTACCGCGCCCGGCGCCGAATGCGTGGTGATCGACCCCGGGAAGGACGCCGCCGGTGGGGTCGCCGACCTCGTTCGGGAGCACCGGCTGAAGCCGGTGGCGGTCCTGGTCACCCACGGGCACGTCGACCACATGTGGTGCGTGGCCCCCGTCGCCGGCACCTATGACGCGACCGCCTGGATCCACCCCGCCGACCGCCACCTGCTCGCCGACCCGATGCAGGGCATGTCCGCCGAGACGACGTCGATGCTGCTGGGGGGAAAGTACGAGTTCGCCGAGCCCGACGACGTACGCGAGCTGAGTGACGCCCAGAGCCTGGAGCTGGCCGGACTGACCTTCGTGGTCGACCACACGCCCGGCCACACCCAGGGCTCGGTCACCTTCCGCTCGCCGTACCCGACCGACGACATCAGCGAGGTGATGTTCTCCGGCGACCTGCTGTTCGCCGGATCGATCGGTCGCACCGACCTGCCCGGCGGGGACCACCCCACGATGTTGCGCAGCCTCGCCGCCAAGGTGCTGCCCCTGGCCGACGACATCGTCGTGCTCCCCGGCCACGGGGAGCAGACCTCGATCGGCCGTGAGCGCGCCACCAACCCCTTCCTGCAGGACCTCGACGACGTCGACGGGCCGGCCGGTCGCGTCACCAGGGGCCTGTGAGCCGTGGCCACCAAGACCACCCCGCTCAGCGGGTTCCCCGAGCTGCTGCCATCCGCGCGCGTCGTCGAGCGCGAGGTCATCGCGTCGCTGTCGCGCAGCTTTGAGCTGCACGGGTTCACCAGCATCGAGACCCGCGCGGTCGAGCCCATCGACGTCCTGCTCGGAAAGGGCGAGACCTCCAAGGAGGTGTACGTCCTCGACCGGCTGCAGCGCGAGTCGGAGAGCGGCGCTGCCGGCTCGAGCCCGGATGGAGGACCGAGTGGAGGACCGAGTGGAGGGCTGGGCCTGCACTTCGACCTCACCGTGCCCTTCGCCCGCTACGTGCTCGAGCACGCCGGGCACCTCGAGTTCCCGTTCCGGCGTTTTCAGATCCAGCCGGCCTGGCGTGGTGAGCGGCCTCAGGAGGGGCGCTACCGCCAGTTCACCCAGGCCGACGTCGACATCGTCGGCCGCGACGTGCTGCCCTTCCATCACGACGTCGAGGTGATGCGGGTGATGGTCGAGGCCCTCGACGCACTGCCGCTACCGCCCCTCAGCTTTCAGTTCAACAACCGCAAGCTGATCCAGGGGTTCTACCGCGGGCTGGGGATCCCCGACATCGAGGCTGCGATCCGCACCATCGACAAGCTCGACAAGCTTTCGGCCGACAGGGTCGCCGAGCTGCTCGTCACCGATGCCGGTGCGACCACCGAGCAGGCCGCACAATGCTTGGCGCTGGCGACCATCCGGGTGGCCGACACCTCGTTCGTGCAGCAGGTCCGGTCGCTGGGCGTCACCGACGACCTCTTGGACGAGGGGCTCGCCGAGCTGGCAGCCGTCGTCGACGGGTGCTCCGCGGCCCTGCCGGCGGACATCACGATCGAGGCCAACCTCCGGATCGCTCGCGGGCTCGACTACTACACGGGCACCGTCGTGGAGATCTTCATGACGGGCTACGAACGCCTCAAGTCCGTCGGTGGAGGAGGACGCTACGACGCGCTCGCGAGCGACGGGCGGACGACGTACCCAGGCGTGGGCGTCTCTTTCGGGGTCTCGCGCTCCTTGATCCCGCTGCTCGCCGACGGTGTGCTGGCCGGCAGCCGGGCGGTGCCGAGCGCAGTCCTCATCGCCCTCAGCGACGAGGACAGCCGCGCCGAGAGCAACCAGATCGCCGCCGCTCTGCGCCGCAACGCCGTTCCCTGCGAGGTAGCTGCGTCGGCGGCGAAGTTCGGCAAGCAGATCCGCTACGCCGAGCGCCGCGGCATCCCGTACGTCTGGTTCGTGCAGACCGACGGCGCCCACCAAGTCAAGGACATCCGGTCGGGAGAGCAGGTCGACGCCGATCCGGCGACCTGGACCCCACCCCTCGAGGACCTGCGACCGCAGGTCGTCAGCAGCCTCAACCCACAGGAGACACCACAGTGATCCGCACCCACGACGCCGGCGCCCTGCGCGCCGAGCACGTCGGCCAGACCGTCACCCTCGCCGGATGGGTCGCCAACCGTCGTGACCACGGGGGAGTGGCCTTCATCGACCTCCGCGAGGCGAGCGGTGTGGTCCAGGTCGTGATCCGCGACGAGGACGTCGCCCACCAGCTCCGCGCCGAGTACTGCCTCAAGGTCACCGGCGAGGTCAACGCGCGCAAGCAAGGCAACGAGAACCCCAACCTGGCCACCGGCGCGATCGAGATCGTGGCCTCCGACGTCGAGGTCCTCAGTGCGGCAGCGACGTTGCCGTTCCCGATCAGCGACCACGTCGAGGTCGGTGAGGAGGCTCGCCTCAAGCACCGCTACCTTGACCTGCGCCGCAGCGGGCCCAGCGCCGCCCTTCGGCTGCGCAGCAAGATCAACAAGGCGGCGCGCGACGTCCTCGACGCCCACCAGTTCGTGG
>JBAVCA010000420.1:0-2801 GCA_049586475.1 Nocardioides sp. | reverse complement strand
GTCGATGATGTAGATGCCGTTGCGCTCGGTCATGATGAAGCGCTTCATCTTGGGGTTCCAGCGACGGGTCTGGTGCCCGAAGTGGACGCCGCTCTCGAGGAGCTGGCGCATGGTGACGACTGCCATGGTGTGTTCTCTTTCCTGTGGGGCGACCCTCGTGCGCAAGTCCTTGGTGGTGCTGGGTCAGGACGTGCCGGTGGTGGCCCCGGTTGGGTTTCAGTTTGCTGCCCCCGGCTGGTGCCGGAAGCCCTGACGCCTGCGCGCGACCCGACCTGCCCGGCGGTGTTGCGCCCCGGACGGGACTGAGGGTCGTCGCCCACGGGCGATCGGCTTCTCGCGGTGAGGCGTGAAACTGACGTGGTCGGCAAGCGTGCGAATTTCACTCCGGAGAGTGATCCTGCTCAGGGTAGTCCAGGGTCCCGACAATGGGTAATCAGCCCGAGACGCCCAGGACTCGCCCACGGGGCGCGGGGTTGCCCCCGTTTCTCCACAGGCACCCAACTGCTGGTCCGATCGTACGGCTGCAGACCTGAGGCTGGCCGGCATGACCTTCGTCGACCGCGCACATCTCCACGTGTTCGTCCTCGCGGCAGTTGTCGTCGTGCTCAGCTGTGCGGCCCCTGCCTCGGCCGAGGGCGCGGGACGCGCACGGGTCGGGTCCGAGGGGGACCCGGTCGGTGCCTGGCCGCTGGGACCCGGCCCAGACGTCGTGCGCACCTTCGACGCGCCGTCGACGCCGTACTCCGCGGGGCATCGCGGGGTGGACCTCGCGGGCGCACGCGACCAGCCCGTGCGCGCGGCGCTGCCTGGCAGCGTCACCTATGCCGCACCGCTGGCGGGCCGCGGCGTCGTGGTGATCTCCCACGGCGCAACGCGCACCACCTACCAGCCGGTGACGGCCACTGTCAGGGTCGGCGACGCAGTAGCGGCGGGTGACAAGATCGGGCGGCTTGACTCCGTTGGCTCGCACTGCTTCCCCCGTGCCTGCTTGCACTGGGGGTGGATCCAGGGCGAGACCTATCTCGACCCGCTGCGCCTGGTCGGCGCCGGCCCGATCAGACTCCTGCCGCTCTGGCGCGAGATGTCGTCAGCCTCGCCACGGCAACCACCTCCGGCCGCCGGTACCGGGCTCCCCTACCGCAGCTGGAGCCCGCTGCTGCGGGTGCTGCGCCCGTTCGGTGCAGCATGAGAGACACGGGATCCACCCCGCCCTCGGGGCACGCCCGAAAGTGGTCGCGCCTGTCTCAGGCCCTCGGGTGTGCCTGCTGATAGGCGCGACGGAGCCGGTCCGTGGTCACGTGCGTGTAGCGCTGTGTCGTGGCGAGCGAGGCATGACCGAGGAGCTCCTGGACCGAGCGCAGATCGGCGCCCCCCTCCAGGAGGTGAGTCGCCGCGGAGTGGCGTAGGGCGTGCGGTCCGATGTCCGGAGCGCCCGGCACGTCGGCGATCCGCCGGTGGACCAGGGTGCGCACAGCTCGCTGGTCGATCCGCCGACCGCGCGCGCCGAGGAAGAGCGCTGCGCCGGCACCGTCGGCGACCACCGCGGGACGGCCCTGACGGATCCAGAACGCCAGGGCTCGGGCCGCCGGGCGTCCGTAAGGGACGCTGCGCTCCTTGCGACCCTTGCCGAGCACGCGCACCAGGTGCCGCTCCTCATCGACGTCGTCCACATCCAGCCCGACCAGCTCCCCCACCCGGACCCCGGTGGCGTAGAGGAGCTCCAGCATCGCTACGTCGCGCAGGCCGAGCGGGCTCCCGTCGTCGGCGAGCTCCGCAGCAGCCGTGAGCAGGTCGCGCGCCTCATCGGCGCGCAGCACGGCCGGCAGGGTTCGGTGCGCCTTAGGCGAACCGAGCGCCGCCCCGGGGTCGTGGCTCGTGCGTCCCGTTCGGGCCAACCACGCAGTGAAGACCCGGGCCGCGGTGGCCCTGCGGGCCAGCGTGGTGCGTGAGCGTCCCATCGCCTGCTGCTTGGCCAACCAGCTGCGCAGGGTGCGCAGGTCGAGCCCGGACACGTCCTCCAAGCCGAGCCGGTGCGCGTGGTCGAGCACGCCGGCCACGTCGGCGAGGTAGGCCCGGACGGTGTGAGGGGTCAGGTCCCGCTCCGAGACCAGGTGCCGCTCGTAGTCGCCGAGCACCCGGACCATCGGCTCGGGCAGGTCGCTCCCCGGCACGGTCTTGACGTCCTCGCTCACTCCTGGATCGTAGGAGGCCCCGCGGGCCTGCGGCGTGACCCATCGCCGTGCAGAGACGGGACGTCTCGGCAGCCACCGCACGGTGGCACGAGCTGAGAACGCGACTCAGGTCCGCGCTCGACACCCGAAGCCGGCCGGCACCGACGTCCCGCACAGGCCCACCACCCAGGCGACCTCGAGGGTGTAGCTGTTCGCGCCTACGTGGTAGTCGATCCAGGTCTGCTCGACCACTCCGCCCGGCTCTCCGACCGTCACCGCGGTCAGCAGCTCGACGACCGGCCGCGTCCGGGCACGCCCTGGCTCGCTCTCGCACTTCTGTCCGACGGGTAATGCGAACCCGGCACTGACCGGGCTGACCTGACCGGGCAGCTCGACGGGCTCGCCGTCGAACGAGCCGATCGGGAGATCGGGACCCGGCGGGAGCACTCGGAGCCAGGCGGAGACCACCGGGCCGCCATCGGCACGATCGGTCGACCGGACCGGCGGACTGGTATCGAACCGCACCTGGTCGATCTGGATCAGCGCCTCCGGTACTTCCGAGCACAGCTCCGTCCCGAACGTCCAGGTCTTCGTCGCCTCGCCGGTCCTGACCGCCGGGCCGGTGATGCC
>JBAVCA010000419.1:0-3255 GCA_049586475.1 Nocardioides sp. | reverse complement strand
CCGCACGGCCGAGCACCAGGTCGGCGCGACCGCGGACCACGGCGAAGGGGCGGGCGCCGAGCTTGCCTTGAGCGAGCTCAGCCAGGCCCGCGATCTCGTCAGCGACTGCTGGAGCGGTCACCGCGAGCTGGTTGCCGTGGGCGTCGATGCGTCCGGCGAAGTCCTCGGCCACGACGACGCCAGCAGCGCCGATCGCGATGTCGGTCTGCCCCTCGCGCCACGCTCGTCCGGCGGTGTCGGTGACGATCACCCCGAGGACCGCGCCGGTGCGGTGCTGCAGCGCCGCTCGCAGCCGCCGGGCCGAGGCGTCGGGGTCGAGCGGAAGCAGGACCGAGGACCCGAGGGCGACGTTGGAGTTGTCGATGCCGCCGGCAGCCAGGGTCAGCCCGTGCTGGGTGCGCACGATGGTTGTCGCCCCACGCCGCGCCACGACCCTGGCGGTGGCGGCCTCGAGGTGCTCCTCTCGCGACCCCGGCACCACCCGTCCCTCGGACTTGCTCACCACCTTGCTGGTGACCACCACGATGTCGCCGTCGCGCAGCTGTGGGTGCACCTCCAGCAGCGCCTCGGCGAGGTCGGTCCCGGTCTCGATCTCGCCCACGCCGTCCGGAGCCGTCGCCCAGACGCTGGGAGGCGTGCTCACCCGTCGTCTCGCGAACCGTGCGCGGTGACCAGGGCAACGGCGGCAGCAGCCATTGCCGCGGTGGCGTCCTCGTCGGTCATCATCAGCGGCACCGCCGTGCACGCGATGCCGGCGGCTCGCACCGCACCCACCTGGTCGGCGTCGCGCTCGTCGACGAGCCAGGCGTCCAGGACACCGTCGCCCTGAGCGCGGGAGCCGTAGTGCGCCGCGACCGCACCTGCGCTCACCTCGACCCCGATGGAGGTCAGCATCTGGTGCGCCATTCCGCGCACGTGGGTGCCACCGACGATGGGCGACAGTCCGACCACGGGAGCGCCGGTGCTGAGCAGCGCCTCGCGGACCCGAGGGACCCCGAGGATCGTGCCGATCGACACCACCGGGTTGGACGGGGGGAGGATCACCAGGTCGGCGTCGGTGATGGCGTCGATCACCCCCGGCGCCGGGGTTGACTCCTCGAGACCCACGACGACGACCGTCTCGGCCGGCACCTCGGCCCGCAGCCGCACCCAGTACTCCTGGAAGTGCACGACGCGTCGACCGCTGGGGGTATCCGGATCGGCGATGGCCACGTGGGTCTCGATCCGGTCGTCGCTCATCGGGAGCAGGCGGACGCCGGGCTGCCAGCGCCGGCACAGCGCTTCGGTGACCTGGGAGAGCGGGAAGCCGGCGTCCAGCATCTGGGTGCGGACCAGGTGAGTGGCCAGGTCCCGGTCACCGAGCCCGAACCAGGTGGGCTCCGCGCCGTAGGCGGCCAGCTCCTCCTTCAGGCTCCAGGTCTCCCCGCGACGGCCCCAGCCGCGCACGGGGTCGATGCCGTTCCCGAGGGTGTACATGACGGTGTCGAGGTCCGGGCAGACCTTCAGCCCGTGCACCCAGAGGTCGTCAGCGGTGTTGGTGACGGCAGTTATCGTGGCGTCCGCAGCAACCCCCGGGAGGAGGCCGGCGGCGATCCCGTGGCGCAGGCCCTGGAGGAAACGTGCGCCGCCCATGCCTCCGCAGAGCACGGTGATGTTCTTCATGGGGCCACTCTGCCGCCCCGCCCGAGGAGGGCGTCGCCCGGGCTGAGGGCTATAGCAGATGTGGGGCTTGACTTCCGGGTACGACAGGCATGTAATTCTCACAGTGTTGTTCAGCAAAGTGTGGGGTTATGCCTTCCGTCATCCCGGCGGAGGGACGGCCGGGTCGAGAGGCAGATGACCATGAGAGAACTCTTTCTCCTGGAACCAGAGACGGACGAAGCGGGTTGGCAGGAGCGTGCCCTGTGTGCGCAGACCGATCCCGAGGCGTTCTTTCCCGAGAAGGGAGGGTCGACGCGTGAGGCGAAGAAGGTGTGCCTCACGTGCGAGGTGCGTGATGACTGCCTCGAGTCGGCCCTGATGAATGATGAGCGCTTCGGCATCTGGGGCGGACTCTCCGAGAGGGAGCGTCGCAAGCTCAAGAAGCGCGCCGTCTGACGCACGGAGAACCATCAGCAGGAAGACCCCGGTCGATCACGACCGGGGTCCTGCTGTTTTTGTGTGCTTGGCGCTTGCAACGCTTTTTCCTCCGCAGGACACACCCTCTACTGTGCGCTGGTGTCCTCTGCCGCTCTCGCCACCGCTCGGGTGGCTGTGCTGTTGGTCAGCCATGACGGGGCCCGGTGGCTCCCGGGAGTGCTGGACGGGCTCGACGAGCAGGGTCTCGGGAGCGCGCATCGCGTGATAGCGGTCGATACCGGGAGCAAGGACGACAGCACGACCTTGCTGGCTCGGGTGGCCGACGTCGTCCCGGCACCCTCGTCGACGTCGTACCCGAGAGCGGTCCGGATCGGGCTCGACCACCTCGACGCGCTGGAGGAGCAGGAGCCGGTCGGCGCCGGACCGCACGAGTGGATCTGGTTGCTCCACGACGATTCGCGACCGGCCCCCGGTGCGCTGGAAGCGTTGCTAGCGGCGGCCCGAGCGCGCCCCGACGTCGATGTCCTCGGTCCCAAGCTGCGGGAGTGGCCCTCGCTGCGACGACTGCTCGAGGTGGGTGTGACGATCTCCGGCACCGGACGTCGCGAGACCGGCCTCGAACGAGGCGAGTACGACCAGGGACAGCACGACGAGCAGCGCGAGGTGTTGGCGGTCAACACCGCCGGGATGCTGGTGCGCCGCCGGGTGCTCGACAAGCTGGGTGGTTTCGACGAGCATCTCCCGATCTTCGGCAACGACCTCGACTTCGGATGGCGCGCAGCCGAGGCCGGCCACACCACGCTGGTGGTCCCCGACGCCGTGGTGTTCCACGCCGAGGCAGCCCACCGCGGACTGCGCAGGACCCCCCTGACCGGTCGACACACCCATTACCAAGAACGCCGCGCGGCGCTCCACACGCTCCTGGCGAACAGCTCGGCCCGGGCGCTGCCGTGGCGAGTGGCTCGGCTGAGCCTCGGCACCGTCGTCCGGATGATCGGCTTCCTGATGCTGCGCTCGCTCGGGGAGGCGCTCGACGACCTCGCCGCCCTGGTCTCGGTGCTCTCGCGCCCCGGCACGATCCGGGCGGCTCGCCGCGACCGGCGGGCCGTGGCCTTGGACCCAGGGGCGTCGAGCGGGGCGCGGGACCTGCTGGCGCCGGCCTGGGTGCCCTACCGC
>JBAVCA010000418.1:0-3075 GCA_049586475.1 Nocardioides sp. | reverse complement strand
GCGCGGAACCATGGGTCTCGACCACCTCGCGGGGATCGAAGACGGGCCCATAGCTTGCGCCCGAGGGCGGGATCGCCACATTGACGTAGGCATCGGTCGAGTCGTTCGTCTCGAACGCGTCGAGACCGGTGCCGCCGAGAACCACCCGGACAAGCCCGGGGGTGAGGTGGCGGGCCGAGACGACCTCGCCGTACATCGCTGCCATGGGTGCCATCGTGCCGCACGCCCTTGGGGCTTCGCGGCCGAGCCACCCTCGAAAGTGTGCGGATCGACCGGGCGGACCCGGTTGACTGGTGCGATGAGCCGACCTACCCCGATCAAGCCCGGACCCGGCCAGGAGTCGGTCTGGGACTACCCCCGCCCACCCCGCCTGGAGGCCAGCACCGCCTCGATCCAGGTCGTGCTCAGTGGCGTGCAGATCGCCTCGACCACCCGGTCGTGGCGAGTGCTCGAGACCAGCCACCCGCCGACGTACTACCTGCCGCGCGAGGCCTTCGTCGACGGTGCGCTGCGCGAGGTCGAGGGGGGCTCGTTCTGCGAGTGGAAAGGGAGGGCGAGCTACTTCGATGTGCATGGCGGAGGGCAGGTGGCTTCGCGCAGCGCCTGGACCTACGTGGAGCCGACAGGCCGGTTCGCCGACCTTGCCGGGGCGGTCGCGTTGATGCCGGCCGCGATGGATCACTGCGTCGTCGACGGCGAGGTCGTGGTGCCGCAGGAGGGCGGCTTCTATGGCGGCTGGATCACCTCGAAGGTCGTCGGCCCGTTCAAAGGGAGCAAGAACTCCTGGGGGTGGTGACACCTCCGGGCTGAACCGGCGCACAGGGGCGCGAGTACTCCGGCGACGCCACTTCCACCGAGGATGCGCCCACCCGTCTCGCCACGCTCAGACCGGTTCGAAGCTTGCAAGCAGCTCCTCGAGAGCGGCCTGGTCCGGCCCCACGTACGCCGGGCCGTTCGGCGCCTCGAGGAGAAGGTCGACGAGCTGATCATTCAGCCCGAACGCGGGCGGAAGATGGGTGCTGAAGATCGCCGTCGGGTCCAATTCTCGCAGCTGGTGAACCGTCGGGTCGTACTTCGACCGATCCACCAGGTGCACCCACGGGCTGTCGATGGCGGCCCAGAGCAGCTGGGCAGTACGCCGGTCCGCATCATCGACCGCTCGAACGTCGGCACTCGTCGCCTGCTCGGCCGTCGCCATCGGCCCACCGAAGCAGTCCGAGGAGAAGTACGCGCCAGACTTCTCGTCGAGGAGACCCACCGTTGCCGGGTTGTCGAACAGCGGCGGCCGATAACCCGTCAGGCGCCGGTCTCCGACGTCCAGTGACTGACCGGGATTGAGCAGATGGACTCGGTCCAGCGGAACGTCCCATTCGGTGGACATGATCCCGAGTCCCATGAAGGTCGTGACGACACGCGCCTGCGGAGCCGCCTCGAGCAGCTCCCACAGGCCACCGGTGTGATCACGGTCCGGGTGCGTGAGCCAGATCCACCGTACGTCGGCCGGGTCCAGCACCCGGGCCAGCTCAGTGACAAAATCTTTGTCGGGCGTGCTCAAGCCGGTGTCGACGACGACGGGCTGTTCCGCATGCAGCACGAAGGTGTTGACCGGCAAGAAACCGATGCCCGGCACCTCCGCCGCGTCACTCATGACGGTGACGTCAGGATTCGTGTGATGGATTTCCATGGCGATGCCTTCCTTGAGGACCGAGCTGATCTAGAACGGGACCTGCGTGGTGAGCAGTCCGTCGCCGGTTTGACGTCCGGAGAGAGTGAGGCAGAAGTCGACGGCGTCCATGGAGATCTCGACGGAGCCGGCTGGCTGGTCGTCCGAGGCCCATTGACCGCCGGCCGGTCCGGTCAGCTCCAGCCGATAGGGACGCCCGTGCCGCTCGGCCCACTCACGGACGACGTCATCGACGATCACGCCGTCGTGGTCCGCCGACACCAGATGCTGGCGTCCCGTCGCCCGGCAGATGTCGATGCGGTGCATCCACGGGTCGCGGGTCAGCACCACGTCGAGGAGATAGCCGATGGTCCACATCTCCTCCTTGCCGTTCACGACCTGCGCGTCGGGGAGCGCGCGTCGTCGGATCAGGCCCGGGGTGAGACGACGCCCTCGCGCGGCGCGAGGAGCGATCCGGCGGGCCGCTTCGACGAGCTCGTCGGGAGACAGGTCCTCGCGCTCACGGACCTGGAGAGCGGTGAGCGAATCGACCACCGCACCTCCGTGAGCCTTCGCCTCGGCAATCGCGATCTTCTGCTGTCGAGCGCTCTCCCACGGAGTGGATGCCATGGTGGCCATGCCGACCATGTGGCACGCCAGCTGTCGCACGTCCCACTCCGGGCAGGCAGTGCGCCGACTCCAGTCGACGGGCTCGAGTCCGGCCAGCACCTCTGCCGTCCGCTGGTACTCGATCCGGGCGAGCCGCATCGCCACCGCACGGTTCAGTGCGGATCGCCTAGGGGTGTTCGAGGGGTGTTGCAGTGATGTCGTCATCATGAGGTTGTCCTTCACGCATCAGGAGAGGAATCGCCGGGGAGAAGGCCGACAGCGTCGGCCCACATGTCGATGGAGCGATCGAGGAGACCTGCGTAGGTGCTCCCGTCTGGGTCATTGGCGTAGTGCTGGTTGATGAGTCCGCTCACGAGCGCGATCACGATGAGGTGGTCCTCGACCGAGATCCCGAGGGCCCGTCCGAACTGGACCGACCGCTCGACGACGCGGATCGATGGGGCGAACGACTCGGGCGTGGGTTCGAAATCGACCAAGATCCGCTGGTTCATCAGCTGGTAACGGGCGAGATCAGCCACGGCGAACTCGAAGAAGTGCCGCATCATCTGCTTGAAAGCCGCGCGGGGATGATCGGGCAGCGCCGCGTCCACGAGAAGCGATGAGGCCTCGAACTCCTCCCAAGCCTGGCGGAACATGCCGTCGTAGATGGCGTTCTTCGAGGCGAAGTGGGAGTACAACGACGGCGCCTGCATGCCGACCCGGGAAGCGACGTCGCGCAAGGTCAGCGACGCGAGGCCAGATGCCCTCGCGACGGCCCAGGCGGACTCGAGGATCTCGAGCCG
>JBAVCA010000417.1:0-2113 GCA_049586475.1 Nocardioides sp. | reverse complement strand
ATTCCAGCCCCAAGGGGACCCAGCTCGACGTGATCATCGGCGACAACACCAGCTGAGCAGCCGGCGCCGTCGTGCGCTCAGGTAGTGACGCTCAGCGGGCCGCGGCGAGCTCGTCGTACGTCAGCGGCACCAGTGTGTCGTCGGTAGCCAGGTGCACGACATCAGTCGGGATGCCGGACTGCCGACACTCCGTCACGAGAGCTGCAGCGAGCTCGACGTCGGCGGACGACGCTCCCCCCAGCCCCGCGCGACAGCGCAGCAGCGCCCACCGTGAGCCGTCGGGGATCGCGGGGGTCAGCTGCGCCAAGTGAGCACCGACGGCTGCTGCCTGGTTCGGCGTCGGCTCGACGCCATCGTCACGGATTTCCATCAGGACCTTGCTGGGTAGGTCGTCGGGGTCGATCGCCAACGCCCACCAGGCCCCGCTCGAGAAGCCGAGCGGTTCGATGAGGTTGCGCCACCAGGACTCTAGGTCGGGCTGGGTGCGCACCGGGGTGTCGAAGCGGTAACGGTCGTCGTGCTCGAAGTCGTCTGCAGTCATGATGGCGAGCCTCACTCAGCTGCACGAATCCCGCATCCGGCCATCCACAGGCCTTTCTGCCGTTCCGTGAATTCGCTAGGCTCCGTGCGTCTCGTCCCCACCTGTCCCACACCTTGCCCCCCGTCCCGTCCGTCTCGCGAGCACGTGCGCGAGCAAGCAGAAGTGGCCCCCATGCTCTCTCGAATCTCCGCCCTGAGTGACCGCCTGCGCAGCAGCCTCTTCTTCATCCCGATGATCTGCGTCCTCGGCGGCATCGTGCTCGGCGAGGCGATGCTGTTGGTCGACGACGCCGTTACCGACATCGACCCCCGATGGACCGCCACCGTCGACAGCGCTCGGACGGTGCTCACCACAGTGGCCAGCGCCACCCTGGCGTTTGCTGGCATCGCCTTCTCCGTCAGCCTCCTGCTGATCTCCCTGGCCTCGAGCCAGTACTCCCCCCGAGTCGTGCACGGAATGTTCCGTGACCCGTTCAACAAGCGGGTGATGGGACTGGTGATCGGCACGTTCACCTACTGCCTGGTCGTGCTGAGAGCCGTCCGGACGTCGTTGGACGAGAGCGGCGAGGCCATCGTCCCGAGCGTCTCGATCCTGCTCGCCGTCGTCCTCGGCATCGCCTCGATCCTCTCGATCGTGGCATTCATCAACCATGGCGCGCACTCCATGGACGTCTCGAAGATCCTGCACCGCGTCACTCGCGAGGTGTTGGATCAGGCGGACGACGCCTGGCCGGAGCCCGAACCGGACTCCACCCTCGATCCTGACGAGCCGGTCCCGACCCTGCCGAACGCTGCAGTCGCCGTCCGGTTCGACCAGCATGGTTGGGTCCAGAACATCGACTACGACCGGCTGCTGAAGCTGTTCCCGCAGGGTTCGCTGGTGCGGCTGGACACGTTCGCCGGCAGGTACGCCATTCACAACGCCCCGATTTGCTACGTCTGGCCGGCTCCGCTGGACAGCGATCGGGTCGAAGAAGCCGTGCGAGGCGCCGTCATGCTGGGTGAGACGCGCACCCTGCAGCAAGATGTGGCCTACGGCGTGCGCCAGCTCTCCGACGTGGCGCTGAAGGCCCTGTCGCCGGGGATCAACGATCCCACGACAGCCCATGACGCGATCTCACACCTCGGTGCCGTCTTGTCAGACTTGCTTCGTCGGGTGCTCCCGGCTCAGCAGATCAAAGGCACGGACGGGCAGGTGCTCCTCGTCCCGCATGCCACGACCCACGCCCAGCTCGTCGGGCTCGCGTTCGACGAGGTGCGGATCGCCGCGGCTGGACAGCCGACCGTGCTCATCTATCTCCTCGACGTGCTTCATCAGATCCGGGAGTCGCTCGCCGAGCGGAGTCACCCCGACGCCGTTTCGGCGCTTCGCCGCCAGGCGGACCTGATCCGGTCGATGAACGAGGAAGAGGACCAGCAGGAAGCGGACCGGGATCGCGTCCGCGAGGCCTACGCACAGCGTTACGTCGACTGAGCTCGGGGCGCTCGTCGGGCGCTCGTCGCGAGATCCGTCGGGGCGCTCGTGCTCGCCCGCAACCGTCTCGTCACCAGACGCTGGGGGCGAACGCATCCC
>JBAVCA010000416.1:0-2914 GCA_049586475.1 Nocardioides sp. | reverse complement strand
ACGCACACCTGCCGGCGCACCGTGAGGCCGACCCGATCGCCGACCCCGGCCTGCCGCCGCACACCTGGCGTCCGACGGACGTCGACCCCAGGGCCGAGAAGCGTGCCGAGCGACAGATCGCCGCGATGTTCATCGGCGCCATGATCAGCGCGGTGCTCTTCGTGGTCTTCTACTTCATGTTCGAGGTCGGCGACAACTGGGACACGTTCGCCGGCATGGGTGCCTCGACCGTCTCGCTCGGAGTGACCCTGGGCGTGAGCCTGCTGCTCATCGGCGCCGGGATCATCCAGCTCGCCCGCAAGCTGATGGCAGACGTCGAGATGGTGGAGATGCGCCACCCGGCCGCCTCCCCGCCCGAGGACCGCGAGGCCACCGTCGAGGCCCTCAACACGGGTCTGGACGAAGCCGGCATCGCGCGGCGTCCGCTGGTGCGCAACACCATGCTCGCCTCGATCGGCGTGCTCGGCCTGCCGGCCGTCGTGCTCCTGCGCGACCTCGCGCCCGGCGATGCGCTCGACACCAGCAAGCTGGCCCACACCATCTGGGAGCCGGGCATGCGACTCGTGCGTGATGTCGTCGGCACCCCGATCCTGGCCAGCGAGATCGAGTTCGGAGACCTGATCAACGCTGCCCCGGAGGCCATGTTCCCCAGCGAGGAGAACGGCTACCCCGAGCTCCACGGCGCCGAGGAGCAGGCCGAGAAGGCCAAGGGCGCGATCATCATCGTCCGGATGGACCCCGACGAGCTCACCGAGGCCAGCAACCCGGACAGGTGGACCGTCAACGGGATCATCTGCTACTCCAAGATCTGCACCCACGTGGGCTGCCCGATCTCCCTCTACGAGCGCACCACGCACCACGTGCTGTGCCCGTGCCACCAGTCGACCTTCGACCTGGCCGACGGCGCCAAGGTCGTCTTCGGTCCGGCTGCCCGCGCCCTCCCGCAGCTGCCTCTCGCAGTGGACGAAGAGGGATACCTGATCGCGCAGAGCGACTTCACCGAGCCCATCGGGGCCAGCTACTGGGAGCGTGAGAAGCAGTGAGCACCGACTCCAGGCTCGACACCAGCAAGGTCGCCACGAGCAACCGCGCGGATGCAGCGACCGCCTCCAAGCCCAGCACCGCGGGGTCGCTGGCCTCGTGGGCCGACGACCGGCTCGGCCTGGCCACGGCGATGAAGAAGAACCTGCGCAAGGTCTTCCCCGACCACTGGTCCTTCATGCTCGGCGAGATCGCGCTGTGGAGCTTCGTGATCCTGCTGCTGACGGGCGTCTTCCTGACCCTGTGGTTCAACCCCAGCATGGGCGAGATCGAGTACCAGGGAAATTACGACCCGCTCCGCGGGGTCTTGATGTCGGAGTCCATGGCCTCGACGCTCAACATCTCCTTCGACGTGCGTGGCGGCCTGCTCATGCGGCAGATGCACCACTGGGCAGCGAGCATCTTCATCGCTTCGATGATGGTGCACCTGCTGCGCGTGTACTTCACCGGCGCGTTCCGCAAGCCGCGCGAGCTCAACTGGGTCATCGGCTGCCTGCTCCTCCTCCTCGGCACCCTCGAGGGCTTCACGGGCTACTCGCTCCCTGACGACCTGCTCTCGGGGACCGGCGTCCGCGCTGCCGACGGCTTCTTGAAGGCAACCCCCGTGGTGGGGTCCTACATGTCTCTCTTCCTCTTCGGCGGCGAGTTCCCGGGCGACGACATCATCCCCCGCCTGTACACCATCCACATCCTGTTGATCCCGGGTCTCCTGCTGGGGCTGATCGCAGCGCACATGCTGCTGCTCGTCTACCACAAGCACACCCAGTGGCCTGGTCCCGGCCGCACCGAGGAGAACGTCGTCGGCTTCCCGATGCTCCCGGTCTACGCTGCCAAGGCCGGCGGATTCTTCTTCATCGTCTTCGGCGCCATCGCCCTGATGGGTGCGTTCCTGACGATCAACCCGGTGTGGAAGTTCGGCCCCTACGACCCGACCAAGGTCACTGCGGGCTCTCAGCCCGACTGGTACATGGGCTGGCCCGACGGGCTGCTCCGGATCATTCCAGGCTGGGAGAGCTACATCTTCGGGCACCCGATCTCCTGGAACATCATGATTCCGATTCTGATCCTGCCGCCGTTGATGCTTGTCATCCTGATGCTCCTCCCCTTCATCGAGGCCTGGATCACCGGCGACAAGCGCGACCACCACCTGCTCGAGCGGCCGCGCAACGCTCCGACGCGCACCGCGGTCATGGTCTCGCTGATCACGTTCTACGGCTTGGCCTGGGCAGCGGGCGGAAACGACATCATCGCCATCAAGCTGAATCTGAGCATCAACCAGATCACCTACTTCATGCGCGCTGCCATCTTCATCGGACCGGCCATCGCTTTCTTCGTCACCCGACGCTGGTGCATCTCGCTGCAACGTCACGACGAGGGCAAGCTGCTGCACGGTTACGAGACGGGTGTCATCATGCGCTCGCCCGAGGGCGGCTACAGCGAGCGTCATCTGCCGATCAGCGAGGCTGAGGCTTACCGGCTCACGGCTCACGACCGGGACCAGGCATGGACGCCCTCGCAGCAGGTCGACGAGAACGGTGTCGCCGCTCCCGGCGGTCGGCTCGACGGCATCCGCGGCAAGCTCTCCACGCTGATGTACGCCGACAACGTGCAGAAGCCCACGGCTGAGGAGCTCGAGGCGGCGCATCATCACGCCGAGCACGACCACGCGCTCACCGCCGCGCTCGATGGCCACTCGGCCGACGGGCATCAGTTCGACGGACACCACGCCGTCGACGGGGAGACCCTCCGCGGCGACCACTGATCCACCGCACTGCCAGCGACCCGCCAGAGACCGTTCTGGCGGGTCGCTGTTCTTCTCGTCGAACGTGAGTCGGAGTTGGCGCAACAGGCACTCCGCCACCGGACGTGCGTC
>JBAVCA010000415.1:0-2392 GCA_049586475.1 Nocardioides sp. | reverse complement strand
GCCGTCATCGGGTGGGGGGAGGCAGTGACCCGCAGCTTCGCCCGCGACCAGTTCGCTCTGCCGCTGGTGGTGCTGGGTGCCGAGCTCGGCCTGGCCGTGCTGGCCTCGACAGCCGGGGCACCCGAGGGCGGGATCGTCTCTGACTGGCTGATCGAGTCGACCCTGCCGCTGGTGGCGGGACTATCCGCGGATCGAGCGCTGCTGCTGCTTGGCTTGTTGTTGGTGCAGCTCTCGACCGGGAACGTGATCGTGCGACTGGTGCTCGGCGTCACCGGCACGACCCACCCACTCCGGTCGGCCACCGGCCCGGCTCCTGCGCTCAAGGGTGGACGTTTGCTCGGGCCGATGGAGCGACTGCTCATCGTCGGTCTCGGACTGGCGGGTGAGGTGACCGCGGCCAGCATCGTGATCGCGGCCAAGGGGTTGCTGCGCTTTCCCGAGCTGCAGTCCGCGCGGGCGGACGGGGCCGACGGCCCGGGAATCCACGAGGTCACCGAGTACTTCCTGGTGGGCAGCTTCGTCTCGTGGACCGTGTCGCTTGCCGCCCTGGCCCTGGCGGTCGGCCTCTGAGCTGAGCCGGCTCGACGTCAGTGGGAGAGCTTCTCGTCGAAGAACGCGAGCACCCGCTCGACGCCCTCCTGCTGGCGGTGGGTGGTGACGGTGGAGTGCTGCCGTCCGGGGAACTCGACCTTGATAAAGGCCGAGCCGAGCTCGGTGGTGAGCGTGTCGAAGCGGGTCCCGACGGCGGCGTCCCCGGTGAAGCGCAAGCCGAGCACCTCACACCCGGCAGCCGCGCGCGCCTTGACCTTGGCGAGATCGCTGGGCGACAGGTTGAGGTCGGCGGCCCGCGTCTTGCCGACCGGGAAGGGCACGGAGGGCTGGCAGAGCACCGGGGCGGCGACGGACTTGTCGATCATCATCGCCAACGCGAAACCGCCGGTGAAGCACATGCCGAGCGCACCCACGCCCGGGCCACCGAGCTCGCCGTGCACGTCGCGCGCGAGGCTGCGCAGCCACTCGGCCATCGGGGTCGTCTCCCGGGCCGCGAGCTTGGTGAACTCCTTGCGAACGCACACCCCCGACATCGCCTTGACGACGTTGGTGAGCGCGAGGGGTCCGCCGATCTTGCCGAAGAGCTGAGGCATCACCACGGTGTAGCCGGCCGCGACGACCTCGTCGCCGAAAGCGATCACGTCGTCGGTCAGGCCTGGGATCTCGTGGATCACGATCACCCCCGGACCGCTTCCCTTGCGATAGGTCGGGAAGGTCATGCCGTCTGCTGTGTGCTCGCTGAGGGTCCAGGAGTCGATGAGGCCCATGGGTTGAACCTAGTGTCGCCGGTGGTGTGCGGCCCACGATGTCCAGCCCGCGTCGACCGGATGTGGCGATCCTGGGACGGGGCCGGCGAGCCGTGGTTACCCTGCGGCATGCCTGCCTGCCCGGGGTGTTGCCACGACAACGCCCCCCTGTCGAAGTTCTGCGTGGAATGCGGGCTGGCGAACGCCCCGGCGCCCTGTGCCGCCTGCGGCACGACGCCGCAACCCGGCCAGAAGTTCTGCGCGGAGTGCGGCGACGCCCTGACCCGCACCGACACCCTGACCAGCACCGACACCGTTGGGGGGCGCCCACTTTCCTCGACGGCGCCCGGTCGGAGCGACCTGACGGAGGGCCACCGCAAGACCGTCACCGCATTGTTCAGTGATCTCGTCGGCTCGACGTCGATGCAGGAACGTCTCGACCCGGAGACCGGACGCCGCCTGATGCGGCGCTACTACGACCTCGCCGACGACGTCGTGCGACGGTTCCACGGCCACCTCGACGGGTGGGCCGGCGATGGCCTGTGCGCCGTGTGGGGCGTGCCCGAGGTCGCCGAGGACGATGCGTGGCGCGCGCTCCAAGCGGCGGCGGCTCTGCTGGACGGCGTGACGTCGCTCAACATCGAGCTCGAGCGTGACTTCGGCATCCAGCTGCGCACCCGCACCGGGTTGAACTCCGGTGAGGTCGTGGTGGGGAGCGATCGTCGACTGGTCGGCGACATGATGAACACCGCCGCTCGGCTCGAGGCCGGGGCGCCCGTCGGGGGCATTCTGCTGGGCGAGCCCACCTGGCGTCTGGTGCGCCACCGCATCGAGTTCGAGGAGGTCGAGCCGATCCAAGCCAAGGGCAAGAGCGCGCCCGTCCGCGCGTTCCGAGTGATCGCGATGACGCCGGCCCGACCCATGGCTCGCACGCCCTACGCCGGCCGCACCCACGAGCAGCGTCGGCTGCACCGGGCCTGGACGGCCGCGCTGCAGACCCGGTCGTGTCGCCTCGTCTCGGTGATCGGCTCACCTGGTCTCGGCAAGTCACGGTTGGCTGAGGAGGTCGCGGCCACGGTCCGCGAGTCGGGAGG
>JBAVCA010000414.1:0-2817 GCA_049586475.1 Nocardioides sp. | reverse complement strand
GCTGCTTGGGCGTCGCGCCGGGGCCACCGAAGGCCACCATGTGGCTCGACTGGATGCTGGCGCCTGCAGAGGTACCTGCGACCACCGCACCGCGCTCGTGGGCGTCGATGATCGCCTGGCCGAGGGGCGTGCCGGACAGGATCGCCGACAGCTTGAGCTGGTTGCCCCCGGTCATGAAGATGCCGGTCGAGTCGTCGAGGAGCTCGACCAGCTGCGGGTCGTGGGCGTCCTCCCGGCTCTCGGGGCGAACGGCGACCACCTCGCCGGCGCCTTCGCTGCGGAAGAGCGCGTCGTAGACCTCCACCACCTCGGGCCCGAGGGCGGAGGCAGTCGGCACGACCGCGATACGGGCCTCGGCGCCGCCGCTCGCTGCGACGAACTCGTGCAGGATCGTGCGCCTGCGCAGCTTGTCCTCGGCGCCGCCGATGATCATGAGGGGGCCAGGTGACATGGCCCCACCCTAGTGCGGGCAGACCCGGCTCTAGGGTTGCCCCATGGAGAGCCTGCACACGCTGGTGGTGATGCGCCACGCCAAGGCAGAGGACGCCGCAGCAAGTGACTTCGAACGCCCACTTGCCGACCGAGGTAGTCGCGACGCGGCCGCTACCGGCGAGTGGTTGGCCAGGCGGGGCTTCGTCCCGGACCACGTGCTGGTCTCGGCCGCGCTGCGCACCCGACAGACGTGGGAGCACCTACGCCGGGCAGCGGGCGAGGGGTGGGAAGCACCCGAGGTCGATCTCGATCGCGGCCTGTACTCCGCCGGGCCCGATACCGCCCTGGACCTGTTGCGGCTGATCGGCGACGACCGTCAGCAGGCGCTGATCATCGGGCACAACCCGACGGTCGGCCACCTCGCGCAGCTCCTCGACGACGGCGACGGTGACCCTGCGGCCGTCGACGACCTCGCCGCGGGGTTCCCGACCTGCGCCACCGCGGTCTTCACCTGGACGGGGCGCTGGGCCGATCTTGCTCCCGGTGCGGCGCGGTTGAGCGGCTACCACGTGGGGCGCGGCTGAGGGTCAGCGGATCGAGGTCACAGCGGTGGGGCCGGTGTGGTGAAACCGGCGTCGGCGTCCGCCGCCTCGATCTCTTCGCGCGAGATGCCCAACAGGTAGAGGATCGCGTCGAGGTAGGGCACATTGACCGCCGTGTCGGCTGCTTCCTGCACGACGGCACGTGCGTTGAAGGCGATCCCGAGCCCGGCCGCATTGAGCATGTCCAGATCGTTGGCGCCATCGCCGATCGCGATCGTGGCGTCCTGGCTGACGCCGACCTCCTCGGCGAACTCGCGGAGCGCGGTTGCCTTGCCGGCGCGGTCGACCACCGCCCCCACGATCTCGCCGGTGATCCTCCCGTCGATGATCTCGAGCTCGTTGGCGCGGGAGAAATGAATCCCCAGGTCAGCGGCGAGGCGGTCGGTGATCTGGGTGAAACCTCCCGAGACGATGGCGAAGCGGTAGCCCAGGCGGCGCAGGGTCCGCACCATCGTGCGGGCCCCCGGAGCGACGACGATGTCGGCGTACACCCGGTCGAGCACGGTTTCGTCGAGTCCAGCCAGCAGACGCACACGTCTGCGGAGCGACTCCTCGAAGTCGATCTCACCCCGCATGGCCTGCTCGGTGATGCGCGCGACCTCGGGTTCGTGGCCTGCGTGAGCGGCGAGCATCTCGATGACCTCTCCCTGGATCAGCGTCGAGTCGACGTCCAGCACGATCAGGCGCATCCCTCGACGCAGCATCGTCGCGGGCTGGACGGCGATGTCGATGCCCTGCTGAGCGGCTTCCACCGCCAGCAGCGTGCGCAGGGTCTCCGGGTCGGCGCCCGAGACGAAGAGGTCGATGGCGGTGACGGGATACCGGGCCATCCGCTCGATCCGGTCGATGTTGCCGCCGGTGTCAGCGATGCGACCAGCGATGGCGGCCATCGCCGCCGCCCGCAGGGGAGTCCCGATCACGGTGACGTGCGAGCGCCCCTCACGGCGCGACCGGTTGTCGCCCGTGCCGCGCTCGATCTCCACGGTCATCTCGAGTCTCGCAGCAGTGGCTTCGACCGCGGCCGCGAGCTTCTTCCAGTCGCGAGGGGCGTTGACCAGCACCCCGAGGATCAACCGGCGCCGCAGGATGATCTGCTCGAGGTCGATCACCTCCACCCGTGCCTCGGCCAGCGTGCTGAAGACCGAGGAGGTCACCCCCGGCCGGTCCTTGCCGGTGAGAGTGATCAGCAGCGTGTCGGGGTGTTCGGCGTTCATCGACAGCGAGGCTATCGGGTTGCGTCGGTGTCGGCGGCCGGGTCCATGCTGGGCGCATGACCGACCATGTGCACCACACCATCGACTACGTCGAGATCTACGTCGTCGATCTTGCCGCGACCCGATCGTTCTACGCGGCTGCTTTCGGCTGGGAGTTCAACGACTACGGGCCGGAGTACGCCGGGATCCGGTGGGTCCGGGGCGAGGGAGAGGTGGGTGGTCTGAACGCGATGCGCACCCCGGTCCGCGGCGGGCCGCTGGTGCTGGTGTGGTCGGCCGACCTGGACGCCACCCTGGCTGCGGTCATCGCTGCCGGAGGAGACGTCGTCGAGGGACCCTATGACTTCCCCGGTGGCAGACGGTTTCACTTCACTGACCCGAGCGGTAACGAGCTCGGCGTGTGGGGGGCTTGACCACCGACCTGATCACCGACTTGAGCGCCGGCTGACCACGGACTGACCGCCGGCTGACCACCGACTGACCACCGACTGACCACCGGGGCAGGGACGCCGACCAGGTCAGGGCTCCGGCGGCCAGACCTCGGGGGAGCAGGCCGCGACCAGGGCTCG
>JBAVCA010000413.1:0-1526 GCA_049586475.1 Nocardioides sp. | reverse complement strand
TCGACCGAGAGGATGAAGCAGGCCGAGACCTGCTGCGGCGAGGAGGTGCCGACGTTGAACCAGACCGGGGAGTTGAACGAGAAGTACTGGTTGACCAGGAGCCAGGTCAGCTCGTGCTCGAAGACCTCGGCGTCGCCCGGAGTCGCGAAGTAGCCGTGGTCGGTGCCCGCCTTGGTGTAGGTGTGCACGATCCGGTCGATGAGCTGCTTGAGGCTCCACTCCCGCACGGCGGTGCCGACCGCGCCGCGGAAGTACTTGGTGGTCACGATCGTCGAAGCGTTGACCGACCAGGAGTCGGGATATTCGACTCCGCGCTGCTCGAAGACGGTCGCGCCCGTCTTCCAGTTCGTCTGGACGACGTCTCGTCGCTCCCAGGTGAGCTCGTCGTAGGGGTGGACCCCGGGGGTGCTGAACACCCGCTCGAGGGTGAGCCCTCGGCCACCGTCGCTCGTGGTGCTCTCGGTGCCGTTGACGGTCTCGGTCATGGGGTCTCCTCGTAGATCTGGTGCGGGCGCGAATACAAGTCAAGCGGTGGCCACCGACGTCGCCGGAGCCGTTGGGGAGAGATGGTGCGCCCGGCAGGCAGCTTCCCCACTACCTGCCGGGCGGAATGTGGGTCAGCCGGTGCTGACAGGAACCCGCAGAGCGTCCGGACACGCATGCATGTCAGCGATCTCGGCAATGAAGTCGTCGGCGCTCTCGAAGGCGCGGTAGACGCTGGCGAACCGGAGGTAGGCGACCTCGTCGAGAGTCCGCAGGGGGCCCAGGATGGCCAGACCCACTTCGTGGGCGGCGATCTCAGCGGCTCCGGCCAGGCGCAGGGCGTCCTCGACATCCTGACCCAGGCGAGCGAGCTGGTCCTCGGTGACGGGTCGACCCTTGCAGGCCTTGCGCACCCCGGCCACCGCCTTCTCACGCGTGAAGGGCTCGCTGGCCCCCGAGCGCTTGAGGACCGTCAGCTGCATGAGCTCGACCGTGGTGAAGCGCCGCTCGCAGGCCGAGCAGATCCGGCGGCGCCGGATGCAGGCACCGTCGTCCGCGACCCGGGAGTCGAGCACCCGGGTGTCGGTGGCCCGGCAGTACGGACAGTGCATGTCGAGCCTCCTTGCGCTTTTCGGACGGTGACCCTGGATCGATACCTGTGGATGAGCAGCCCCTGCCTGTGGAGAACAACGGCTGGCCTGTGAGTCATCCACGTACTTCTGTGGACTAGATGTGGATAACTACATCGGTGTAACTACTAGATGTAGTGGTGACCCTACGCCGGGCATTCGCGCGACGCAAGAGGGTGTGGAGACTTTGCTGAGACCGAGATCACACCAGTAGAGAACCTGCAGGTCAGCCCCAGGATGCGCCTCTGAGAACGCCACGCGGAGCGGCGTGTCGACGGCTCGGCGCCGCATCGGTGAGAATGGGTCGGTGGCCCAAGGCAAACGCGTCGGCACGCGTCGGAAGCGCTCCTTTCGCCCGATCCTGCTCGTCCTGGCGTTGGGCGTCACCGCATGCGTCGTCGCCTGGGGCTACCT
>JBAVCA010000412.1:0-3333 GCA_049586475.1 Nocardioides sp. | reverse complement strand
GACGCACTGTCATCGCAGTCGCTAGTCAGTGGCTACCGCGGTGCGATCGTGGCGGCGGGCTTGCTGCGCCGCTTCTTCCCGTTGAACATGACTGCTGCCGGGACCGTCGCACCCGCCGAGGTGCTCGTTCTCGGCGCCGGCGTGGCCGGCCTGCAGGCGATCGCGACCGCGAAACGGCTCGGCGCTGTCGTGCGTGCCTACGACGTGCGGCCCTCCTCTGCCGAGGAGATCGCCTCGGTGGGAGCCAAGCCGGTCGACCTCGGCCTCGAGGCGCTCGACGGCGCGGGTGGCTACGCCCGGGAGATGACCGAGGACCGCGCGGCCCGTCAACGAGAGCTGCTGGCGCCGTACGTCGCGGCCGCCGACGCGGTGATCACGACGGCCGCGGTGCCGGGACGACGGGCGCCGTTGCTGGTGACTGCCGAGATGGTGGTTGCGATGAGGCCGGGCTCGGTGGTGGTCGACCTGGCGGCTGAGACCGGGGGCAACGTCGAAGGCGCCCTGCCCGGCGAGGTCGTGCGGATCGGGAACGCCCAGGTGTGGGGCGGAAAGAACGTGCCCGCCCAGATGCCCGGACCGGCCTCTCGGCTCTACTCCCAGAACGTCGTCAGCCTCATCGAGCTGCTGACGCACGAGTCGACGCTGTTCCTGGACTTTGACGACGAGATCGTGGCCGGTGCCTGCGTGACCCATGGCGGACGGATCTTCCACGAGCCCACCCGACTCGCCCTCGAGGGCCCGCTGGGCGAAGAAGTCACGGACGAGGACGGCGCATCATGAGCAACGACATCACCTGGCTGACCTTCTTCGTGCTCAGTGTCTTCGTCGGCATCGAGGTCATCTCCAAGGTCTCCTCCACCCTCCACACGCCGCTGATGTCCGGGGCGAACGCCATCCACGGGGTGATCCTGCTGGGAGCGGTGCTGGTGGCCGGGGAAGCCCGCGGGTTCGCCCTGGCCGTTGCCCTGCTCGCCATCGTGCTGGCGGCGATCAACATGGTGGGTGGCTTCCTGGTGACCGACCGGATGCTGCAGATGTTCACCCGCAGACCGTCCCGCCCGGTCGTGCCCAAGGCCGAGCGCTGATGGCGATTCCCGAGGCAGCCCAGCTGGTCTACCTGCTCTGCGCCGTCGGTTTCATCCTGGCGCTCAAGGGCCTGTCCGGTCCGCGCACCGCCCGCGTCGGCAACCTCGTCGGAGCCGCTGCGGCTGTTGTCGCCTGCGCCCTCCCGTTCTTCTACGCCGATCTCGACAACGTCGCGCTGATCCTGGTCGCCATCGCGATCGGTACGGCTGTCGGTGTCGTCGGAGCACAGCGGGTCCAGATGACCCAGATGCCGCAGCTGGTTGCTCTCTTCAACGGAGTCGGTGGTGGAGCGGCAGCCCTGGTCGCCCTGCTCGAGCTGCGCAGCTTCGTGGCGCTCGGGGACGCCGAGGCCTACGCCGCGGGCGGTCTCGACATCCCGGCCGCCTACCTGGTTGCGACCGGCTTCACGGTGCTCGTCGGCGCCGTGTCCTTCTCCGGCTCGGTCGTCACGTTCGCCAAGCTGCAGGAGCTGATGACCTCGCGGCCGGTGATCTTCCCCGGACTGCCGATCGCCTTCGGTGGCGGGTTCCTCGCGGCGCTGGTCCTGGCCGGGATGATCGTCGACGAGCCGGTGCTGTGGGCCGGGATCGTGCTGGGAGTGCTGGGCCTCGCCCTCGGCGTGCTGCTCGTGCTGCCCGTCGGTGGTGCGGACGTGCCGATCGTGATCTCGCTGCTCAACGCGTTCACCGGGCTCAGCGTCGCTGCGGGTGGCTACGTCCTGCAGAACACCGTGCTGCTGGTGGCCGGCACGCTCGTCGGCGCCTCGGGCACGTTCCTGACGCTCCTGATGGCCCGAGCCATGGGCCGCTCGGTCGTCAACATCCTCTTCGGGGCGCTCAAGGGCGGCTCGACCCTCGGCTCGGGGGAGGCGTCCGACCGTCCGGTGCGCAGCGCCGGCCCGGCCGACGTCGCGATCCTGCTCGCCTACGCCGAGCGGGTGATCGTCGTCCCCGGTTACGGACTCGCGGTGGCGCAGGCTCAGCACACGCTGCGCGAGCTGGTCGACGTCCTGATCGAGCGAGGCACCCGCGTCGACTACGCCATCCATCCCGTCGCCGGTCGGATGCCGGGACACATGAACGTGCTGCTGGCCGAGGCGCAGGTGCCCTACGAGCAGCTCGTCGAGATGGTCGACATCAACTCAGAGTTCAAGCAGACCGACGTGGTGCTGGTCGTCGGCGCCAACGACGTGGTCAATCCCGCTGCGCGCACGACTCCGTCGGCTCCGATCTACGGCATGCCGATCCTCAACGTGGACGAAGCCAAGCAGGTCGTCTTCATGAAGCGCTCGATGCGCCCGGGATTCGCCGGCATCGAGAACGAGCTGCTCTTCGATCCGCGCACCACCTTGCTCTTCGGCGACGCCAAGGACTCGATGGGCAAGTTGTTGGCGGCGGTCAAGAGCCTCTGAGGGCCGTCCGGCCCTCGGGGCAGCTCGACGACTGCGCTACTGGGCCAGCCCGTAGAGCCGGTCTCCGGCGTCGCCGAGGCCCGGCACGATGTAGCCCTTCTCGTTGAGACGCTCATCCATCGCCGCGGTGACCACGGTGACCGGGACGTCGATGCCCTCGAGCCCGCGCTCGAGGTTGGCGCAACCCTCCGGAGCCGAGAGCAGGGTGATGCAGGTGATGTCGTCGGCGCCGCGGTCGGTGAGGAAGCGGATCGCAGCGGCGAGGGTTCCGCCGGTCGCGAGCATCGGGTCGAGCACGTAGCACTGGCGACCTGAGAGGTCGTCGGGCAGCCGTTCGGCATACGTCGACGCCTCGAGCGTCTCCTCGTTGCGGACCATCCCGAGGAACCCGACCTCGGCTGTCGGGAGGAGGCGCATCATCCCGTCGAGCATGCCGAGGCCGGCGCGGAGGATCGGCACGACCAACGGCTTCGGGGTGGCGAGCTTGGTGCCGGTGGTGGGCGCTACGGGCGTCTGGATCTGGTCCGGCACCACGCGGACGTCGCGGGTTGCCTCGTAGGCCAGGAGCGTCACCAGCTCGTCAGCCAGACGTCGGAACGTCGGCGAGTCAGTACGTACGTCGCGCAGAACGGTGAGCTTGTGGGCAACGAGCGGGTGGTCGATCACGAGCGTGCGCATGGCCAGACCTTAGTGCCCGGGCGCTCCGGCCCTGCGGTGAAGGGGGTTGGCGTCGGCCCGACGGCGTGCGACTCTAAGCGCATGCCCGAGCAGATCGACTCCGTCGACTTCGCACTGGCTGCCTATCGCGACGAGGGCGAGTGGCAGGTCCAGGAGCT
>JBAVCA010000411.1:0-3377 GCA_049586475.1 Nocardioides sp. | reverse complement strand
CCCGCGGCCCCCACGCCCTACGGCGTCTACCGCGCGGCCTACGTGGACCGCGCCGAGGTGACCCACACCGTCGTCCACGCGGACGGGAGCCGCGAGGTGTTCGCCGACCCGACGGCCTACGCCGAGGTCGAGCCGGAAGCCGGACTCCGACCTACACACTTCACTGCGCCGATCGACTCGATCACCCGGCGGATGCCCCTGGGCACGTTCGTCCACGCGCGCTCCGGGGACAAGGGCGGCGACGCCAACCTCGGGCTGTGGATCACTCACGACGGATCCGAGAAGTACGACGACCGCGTCACCTGGCTGACCAAGCTGATCACCCCGCGCAAGATCCGCGAGCTGATGCCCGAGACGGCCGACCTCGACATCGAGGTCTACGTACTGCCCAACCTGGGCGGGGTCAACGTGCTGATCCGCGGCCTGCTCGGAGAGGGCGTGGCCGCCTCGACCCGCTTCGACCCGCAGGCCAAGGGCCTGGGGGAGTGGGTCCGCTCTCGGGCCGTCCACATCCAGGAAGGTCTGTGCTGATGGCTGCCGTCGACAACCCGACCCGCCGGCTCGGCGCCGAGTTCACCCGCCGCGAGATCGTGCCGCACCTGCAGCAGTGGGAGGACGACCTGATCCTGCCGCGCGAGCTGCACGCCACCGCCGCCAAGCAGGGCGTGCTCGGCGTCGGCTTTCCCGAGGAGGTCGGCGGGCAGGGCGGTGACCTCCTCGACACGACTGACCTGCAGGAGGGCATGTTCTCCGCCGGTGCGTCCAGCGGCCTGATGGCGGCACTCTTCACCCACGGCATCGCCCTCCCCCACATCGTCTCCTCCGGCAACCCGCACCTCATCGATCGTTTCGTGCGCCCGACCTTGGCCGGCGAGCTGATCGGCTCGCTCGCTGTCACCGAGCCCGGCGGTGGTTCCGACGTCGCCGGCATCCGGACCACCGCGGTGCGTGCGGGAGACGAGTACGTCGTCAACGGCGCGAAGACCTTCATCACCTCCGGCACTCGCGCCGACTTCGTCACCACTGCTGTGCGCACCGGTGGACCTGGCCACGCCGGGGTCTCGCTCCTCGTGGTGGAGCGGGGCACGCCCGGCTTCACCGTCGACCGTGCACTGACCAAGATGGGCTGGCACTGCTCCGACACCGCCGAGCTGTCCTACGTCGACGTGCGCGTCCCGGTCGGCAACCTCATCGGCGCCGAGAACTCCGGTTTCTACCAGATCGCCGAGCAGTTCGTCGTGGAGCGGATCGGCCTCGCCGTGCATGCGTACGGCATCGCCGGGCGGGCACTGGAGCTCACCGCGCAGTACTGCCGCGAGCGCGAGACCTTCGGCACGCCGCTCATCACCAACCAGGTGGTGCGCCACAAGCTCGTCGAGATGCGAAGGGCCGTAGAAGTCGCGCGTTGCTACGTCCGTCATACGGCTCAGAGGCATGTCAATGGTGAGGACGTCATCGCCGAGGCCTGCCTGGCCAAGGAGACCGCGTGCAACACCGCGACCTACGTGTGCGACCAGGCCGTGCAGCTCCATGGCGGCGCCGGTTACATGCACGGCACCGAGGTCGAACGGCACTACCGCGACGCCCGGATCCTGCCGATCGGCGGCGGAGCCACCGAGGTGCTCGCCGACCTCGCCGCAAAGCTGCTGGGCTACACCGCATGACCGCCCCCGTAAGAGGAGACACCCGATGAGCAAGCTCGCACACCCGACCGGTTCGGTGACGGTCCAGATCGACGCCGCCCCCGAGCAGGTCTGGAATCTGGTCACCGACGTGACCCGGATCGGCGAGTTCTCGCCGGAGACGTTCGAGGGCAAGTGGACCCGCGGCTCCACGGGACCCGAGGTCGGCGCGACCTTCGCCGGTCATGTCAAGCGCAACGGCGTGGGGCCGGTCTACTGGTCGCCCTGCACGGTCACGGTCTGCGAACCGCCTGGTGGCCCGACGCCTGCGACCTTCGAGTTCTCGGTCGGCACCGACGCGGTCACGCTCAACAACTGGGGCTACCGCATCGAGTCCGACGGGTCCGGCGGCTCGCAGGTCACCGAGTACTTCCGCCTCCAGGCCGCGCTGCCGATGCGGGTGTACTGGCTGTTCCTGGGGTGGTCGCGCGGGCGCACCAACGAGCGCGGCATGCGGACGACCCTGGAGCGGATGAAGGCGGTGCTCGAGGCGTGAGCGCGACCCACCGCGAGGCGATGCTCGAGAAGGTCGAGTCCCTCGAGCGCGAGAATGCCAAGGCTGTGGCGGGTGGTGGCGAGCGCAGCGTCAAGCGCCATCACGACCGCGGCAAGCTGATGCCGCGTGAGCGCATCGAGCTGCTCCTCGACGAGGGTTCGGCGTTCCTCGAGCTCAGCCCATTGGCGGCCTGGGGCTCCGACTTCACCGTCGGTGCCTCCGTGGTGACCGGCATCGGCGTCGTGGAGGGCGTGGAGTGCATGATCACCGCCAACGACCCCTCGGTCAAGGGTGGCGCTAGCAACCCGTGGACCGTCAAGAAGATCTTCCGGGCTTCCCAGATCGCCGCGGAGAACGGGCTTCCCACGATCTCCCTCGTCGAGTCCGGTGGAGCCGACCTGCCCACGCAGAAGGAGATCTTCATCCCGGGAGGCAAGCTCTTCCGCGACATCACTCGCGCCAGCGCCCGCAAGGAGCCCACGATCGCGCTGGTGTTCGGCAACTCGACTGCCGGCGGCGCCTACGTGCCCGGGATGAGCGACTACACGGTGATGGTCAAGCAGCAGGCGAAGGTCTTCCTCGGCGGCCCGCCGCTGGTGAAAATGGCGACCGGGGAGGAGTCGGACGACGAGTCGCTGGGTGGCGCCGAGATGCACGCCCGCACCTCGGGCCTGGCCGACTACCTCGCTGAGGACGAGCGTGACGCCATCCGGATCGGGCGGCGAATCGTCGCCCGGCTGAACTGGCGCAAGGCGCGTCCCGACCGAGAGCTCCCCGCCTACGTCGAGCCCGCCGGCGATCCCGACGACCTGCTGGACCTGATCCCTGCCGACCTCAAGGAGCCATTCGACCCGCGCGAGGTCATCGCCCTGCTGTGCGACGGTGTCAGCGAGAGCAACGGCGCCGTCCTCGACGAGTTCAAGCCGCTCTACGGCACCTCGCTCGTCACCGGGTGGGCGCGGCTCCACGGCCGCCCGATCGGCATCCTGGCCAACGCCCAGGGCGTGCTCTTCAGCGAGGAGGCGCAGAAGGCGACGCAATTCGTCCAGCTCGCCAACCAGAGCGACACCCCGTTGCTGTTCCTGCACAACACCACCGGCTACATGGTCGGCAAGGACTACGAGCAGGGCGGCATCATCAAGCACGGCGCGATGATGATCAACGCCATCTCCAACTCCACCGTGCCGCACCTGACGGTG
>JBAVCA010000410.1:0-1581 GCA_049586475.1 Nocardioides sp. | reverse complement strand
ACGTAAGGCCCGTTCTGGGGTGGTACTCGACCGGAAAGCCCGCGGTAGTGTCCTGCGTCTGGCGAGTGCCACCGAACACCGCTGTCGCAGCCAACTGACTCTGATGAGGAGCCCGATGAAAGTCCTTGCAGTGATCCATGCCCCGGTATTCTCCGGGCCACATAACACGATGACCGTGCTCGGTAACGTATTGAAGGAGCGCGGCGTCGAGATCACTGTTCTCCTCCCAGAGGAGGGGGTGATAGCAGCGGAGCGGATCCGGCAGCAGGGGGTCGAGGTCATCACGACGCCGATGCATCGGGCGCGTACGACGCCGGACCCTAGGGTGCAGTGGGCCTGGCTTCGAAACCTCAGACCTGAGGTCAAGCAGATTGCAAGGATCATCCGTGATGGCCAGTTCGACCTGGTGGTCACGCATACGCTGCCGAATCTCCATGGGGCTCTTGCCGCTCGGAGGGCAGGAGTGCCGGTCGTGTGGGAGATCATTGACACCTTCCCCCCAGGGTGGTTCCGGCGGCTCTGGATGCCCCTGGTCCTCCGGCTCGCGGACGCGGTCCTCACCACCGGTCGCAAGGTGGCCCTTGCTCACCCGGGCACCGTCGAGCTGGGCGATCGTTGGGTTTCCTACTATCCGGCAGTTGATATGTCACAGTTTCGAGCAGTGCCCGCCATTCGCACGGCGGCGCGGGCTGAGCTGGGTATCCCGAAGGACTCGACGGTCGTCGGAAATGTTGCAGCTATTAGTGAGATGAAAGGCCACAAGTGGTTCATCCGGGCAGCCGCCGAGCTGAGGAAGTCGCATCCGGACACTACCTTTGTCATTCTCGGATCGACCTTCGACGACAAGGACGAATACTATAGGGACTTGTGGTCAGAAGCAGAGGGTCTGGGACTTCGGCTTGGGATAGACCTGATTGTTCGTGACCCCAAGCGTCGAGTGTCAGAGCTTGCCCAGGCATTCGATATCTTCTGGATGACTTCGGAGCCACAATCCGAGGGGATCCCCACTGTGATCGGGGAAGCCAAGGCTCTCGGGATTCCGGTGATCGCTACCGATGCCGGTTCCACCAGTGAGGCAATCACGGAGGGAATCTCCGGATACATGGTGCCGCCACGAGACCCCGCCGCGATCGTAGCGGCCACGCGCAGAGTTTTTGACAATCCCGCAGCCGTGCCCCCTATGCGCCAGGCTGCCAGACGCGAAGCGGAAGAGCAGTTCGCCGCCGAACGATGCGCCGAGTTGCACCTGCAAGCGTTTGACGTAGCGACAGCACATTTCGCGAAAAGGAGGCTTTCTCGGAATCCATGGGTGCGCTAGAAAATCGCCGAGTCTAGGTCGGGTATTTCCTCAGCCAGCGTTCAACATTGACCCCAGCGATGGTCTGGAATAGCTCGAGATCTTCCCGGTAATACGCTGTCAATTCCTCTTGAAGCTCGTTCGATAATCGCGGGCGATCGTTGGTGGTCAGACGTGACAGCACCACCCGGTCCAGCACAGAGACGGCACGATTGATGAAGCGCCCCCGTGGCCCCCGTGCTGGGAGAGGAAACTCGCCGTATTGCGCATACCCGGCTATTGGA
>JBAVCA010000409.1:0-6809 GCA_049586475.1 Nocardioides sp. | reverse complement strand
CGGGTGGCCGACGGGTTCACCACCCTCAAGCTCAAGGTCGGCACCGACGCCGCCACCGACGTCGCGCGAGTACGAGCCGTGCGTGCGGCGGTCGGGCCGGGCGTCGGCCTGCGCCTCGACGCCAACCAAGGCTGGGACGCGTTCGCCGCTGTCGCGGTGATCCGCGCGCTCGAGGACGCCGAGGTCGGCGTCGAGGTCGTGGAGCAACCGGTACCGGCGCACGACGTGCTCGGCCTGGCACACGTCACCGCCAACGTCGACACCCCGATCATGGCTGACGAGTCGCTCTTCACGCTCGAGGACCTTGTCGAGATCATCCGGTGCGAGGCCGCCGACCTGGTCAACGTCAAGCTCGCCAAGTGCGGTGGGCTCACCCCGGCTCTCGAGCTGCTCGGGGTGGCTCAGCGGCACGGGTTCGGCACCTTCGTCGGGTCGATGATGGAGTCGCACGTCGGGATCGGAGCGGCGGCCTCGCTCGTCGCCGCCGTCGGGGTGACGAGCCTTCCGGACCTCGATGCCGCCTGGTGGGCGGCCTCGTCGCCCTACGTCGGCGGCCTCACCTACGAGCGCGACGAGATCGTGCTGCCTGCCAGCCCCGGGCTGGGAATCCTAGGAGTGAACCCATGAGAGCTACCCGCCTGACCGCCGTCCGCGCCACCCCTGCCGACGACGGCGAGCAGCTGACCCAGCTCCTGCCCGGCGATCGCGTGGAGATCCACCAGGTGGTGCTGGAGGACGGGGGCGCCTGGGCACGGGTGACGGTGCCCGACCAGCCGTCCTCGAAGGACCCCAGCGGTTACCCCGGGTGGGTCTCGCTCGCTGACCTCGCCCACGACGAGGACAGCGTCGTCGAGGTGGCGCGCGGACTCCTCGGTACGCCGTACGTCTGGGGTGGGCTGACCAGCGACGGCATCGACTGCTCCGGGCTGGTGCACCTGGCGTTCCGATCGGTCGGGATCAGCACGCCGCGCGACGCCTTCGACCAGGCCGAGGCCTGTCGGCCGGTGGAGCGCGGGAGCGAGCGACCTGGAGACGTCTGGTTCTTCGCCGAGGACGGTCCCGGCACCCGGATCACCCACGTCGGGTTCGTCACCGGCGCAGACACGATGCTGCACGCCCCGGACTCCGGACCCCGCAGGTATGTCGTGGAGGAGACACTGCCGCCGGAGCGGCTCGCGACCCTGGTGTCGGCCGGGCGCTTCGGCGCACCGGACTGAGCGGAGCATCCGCCGCGACATTTGCTTGTAACTCACCGTTACGACCTCCACCACACCGCTCAACCGGGGTGGTGGAGGTCGTAACGGTGAGTTACAAGCCTCTATCGGCCAACGCTCACTCGACGTCGACGAACGCCCGCTCGAGGATCGGCTGCAGGTCGAGCCCCTTGGGCATCGTGCCGAAGGCGCCACCCCAGTCGCGCGAGAGCCGGGTGGCGCAGAATGCGTCGGCGATCGCGGGCGGCGCGTGCTGCACCAGCAGCGAACCCTGCAGGACCAGCGCGAGCTGCTCGACCAGGCGGCGAGCACGGAGCTCGACCTCGTCGAGGTCGCTGAGCTCCTTCTTCACCAGGGCGACCGCGTCGTCGAGGCGGTGGTCCGCGCCGGCGGCGAGCTCGACCTCGGTGAAGAACCGCTCCAGCGACTGCGGCTCGCGACCGATCGCCCGCAGGGCGTCCAGGGCGGCGACGTTGCCCGAGCCCTCCCAGATCGAGAGCAGGGGCAGCTCGCGGTAGATCCGCGGCATCCCCGATTCCTCGACGTAGCCGTTGCCGCCCAGGCATTCCATGGCCTCCCCGGCCACCACGGGACCCCGCTTGCAGACCCAGTACTTGCTGACCGCCAGCGCCAGCCGTCGGAAGGCGGCTTCGTCGGCGTCTCCGCGTACCGCCCGGTCGGTGGCTCCCGCAAGCCGCATCGCGACCGTGGTCGCCGCCTCGGACTCGACGACCAGGTCGGCCAGGACGTTGCGCATCAGGGGCTGGTCGATCAGGGCCCTGCCGAAGGCGCGACGGTGCCGAGCGTGGTGGGTGGCCTGTACGACGGCGGCGCGCATCCCGGACGCGGTACCCAGGGTGCAGTCGAGGCGGGTCATGTTGACCATCTCCACGATGGTGCGCACGCCTCGCCCCTCCTCGCCGACCAGGTGGGCGACGGCACCGTCGTACTCGATCTCGGAGGAGGCGTTCGACTTGTTGCCGAGCTTGTCCTTGAGGCGCATCAGGTGCATCGAATTGCGCTCACCGTCCGGCAGCACGCGGGGCACCAAGAAGCAGGTCACGCCGGCGTCGGTCTGAGCCAGGGCGAGGAACAGGTCCGACATCGGCGCGGAGGTGAACCACTTGTGCCCGGTCAGCCGGTAGGTGCCATCGTCCTGGACCACCGCCCGGGTGGTGTTGGACCGGACGTCGGATCCGCCCTGCTTCTCGGTCATCGACATGCCGGCGATCAGGCCCTGTTTGCTACTGGGCACCCGCAGGCCGGGGTCGTACGTCGTCGAGGTCAGCAGCGGCTCGTAGGTGGAGGCGAGCTCGGCGTTGCTGCGCAGCGCCGGGACCACGGCGTAGGTCATCGAGATCGGGCAGCCGTGGCCGGCGTCGACGTTCCACGCCATGAACTTCGCGGCTCGGGCCACGTGGGCCCCGGGGCGGTCGTCGGCCCACGGCGCAGCGTGCAGACCGTGGCTGATCGCGGTCTCCATCAGCTGGTGGTAGGTCGGGGCGTACTCGACCTCGTCGATGCGGTTGCCGTAGCGGTCATGGGTGGTGAGGATCGGGGGCGTGCGCTCGGCGAGCCGGCCCCACTCCTGGGCCTCGGCGGAGCCGGCGAGGCGGCCGAGCTCGTTGATCTCGCCGCGGGCCCAGGCCGCGCCCTCGCGCTCGAGAGCCTCCTGCACAGCAGGATCCGCGGACGTGTCGTGCCCGACCAGCGGTGGGACCTGGTTGGTGACCTCGTGGGTGGGGTGGGGACTCATGGCGGGGTGGCTCCTAGGGCTCGGATGACCAGGGCGGTCAGGTCGGGTACGACGTGGGTCTGGCTGGTGCCCGTCGGGTTGCTGAGCGGGGCGATCAGGGCTTCGGCAAGTGCGCCCACGACCGCGGCCGCGGAGACCTCGGCGTCTTGTGGGGGAAGCTCCGCGTCCGCGACGGCCGCTGCGACGAGCGCCACGAAGAGGTTGCGCCAGGCGCGACGGAAGGCAAGCCGCTCGGCCTCGATCCGTGGGTCGACCGGCTCGGCGATCAGCGCGTAGGCCAGGCGCGGGTTGGCCAGCGCGCGGTGCGCGAAGGTCTCGACGGCACGGGTCAGGCGAACGGCGATCGGGCCCGGCTCGGCGGCGGCGGCACCCACGGCTTCGACCTCGCGCTGCGTGGACGTGCGGAAGACCTCCGCGAAGAGGGCGCCCTTGTCGGGGAAGTGGCGGTAGACACTGCCGGTCGCCACCTCCGCAGCCTCAGCGACCAGGGCTACCGAGCAGCCGGCGTAGCCGTGCGCGGCCACGAGGTCGTGCGCGGCCTCGACGATCCGGGATCGGGTCGCGTCGAGCCGCTCCTGCACGGCGGTGGTGCGTCGGTAGGGCACATAAGTAGTGAACCGCCATTCACTCTTTGATGCAAGAAAGGGATCGTCGGCGAACCGTTGACAACTAGAACGTGTTCCATCAATGCTGACACGAGTCAACTTATGACTCACGCCACAGCACAGCCTTCCCAGACAGGACAGAAGACGGCCAGATGGAAGACCCCGCGACTCCGGCGTTACCGACCGGGGACCTGAAGATGCAACGGTCCAGCCGGGACTCCACGAGCGTCCCTCAGCTGCTCGCGGACTGGTTCGCCGGACTGCTCCCCGCCGGTGCCGAGCCGACGGTGGCGCTGCACTCGGGGATCGATGCGAACGGCATGAGCTCGGAGACGCTGGTCCTCGACGCGACCTGGACCGAGAACGGAAGCCGCGAGACTCATGAGTACGTCGCCCGGGTAGCACCGTCGGTGCAGGACTTCCCCGTCTTCGAGACCTATGCCCTGCAGGAGCAGTACGAGGCCATGCGGCTGGTCTCGGGATCGAGTGACGTGCCGGTCCCGCGGGTCAGCTTCATGGAGCCGACCGGCTCGGTGCTCGGCACTCCGTTCTTCCTGATGGATCGGATCGCCGGGGTGATCCCGCAGGACGTGCTGCCCTACAACTTCGGCGAGAACTGGCTGCACGACGCGGGTCCCGCCGACCAGCGTCGGCTGCAGGATGCCACGATCGCGACCATCGCCGCCCTGCACGCGATCCCGAACGCCTCCACGGCGTTCGCCTTCCTGGACCCGCACCACGCGGGGGAGACCCCGCTTGCGCGCAACCTCGCCCGGACCCGCTCCTGGTACGACTTCGCGGTCGCCGACATCGGCCGGTCGCCGCTCACCGAGCGAGGGCTGGATTGGCTCGAGTCGCACCGCGCGGACGCCGAGGCGCAGTGCTCCGGCGAGACCGTCCTGTGCTGGGGCGACGCTCGCATCGGCAACGTGATCTACGAGGACTTCACCCCGGTCGCCGTGCTCGACTGGGAGATGGCCGCGATCGGTCCTCGCGAGCTCGACGTCTCCTGGCTGGTCTTCGCCCACCGGGTCTTCGAGTCGATCACCGGGGTCCTCCAGATGCCGGGCATGCCGCACTTCCTGCGCGAGCAGGACGTGATCGCGACCTACGAGGAGATTGCCGGGGTCACCCTCGGCGACCTCACCTGGTTCCACGTCTACAACGCCGTGCAGTGGTGCATCGTCTTCATGCGCACCGGTGCCCGGTCCATCCACTTCAACGAGATCGAGCGTCCCGAGGACATCGAGACGCTGATGCATCACAAGGGACTCATGGAGTCCATCCTCCAACGGGCAGGAGCCTGAGGCGTCATGGTCAGCCATCTCGACGAGTACCCCATCCACCAGGTGCCGCTGCCGGTCACCTGGGCGGGCTCCAGCGACCGCAACTTCTACGACCGGTCGTACTTCAACGCTCACGACCGCACCGGCGACGTGTTCGCGATCTTCGGGCACGGCTACTACCCGAACCTCGGCACCAAGGACGCCTTCTTCCTCGTCCGACGCGGCGAGGAGCAGACCGCCGTGCACCTCTCGGACGCGATCGACGACGACCGGCTCAACCAGCACGTCGGTGCCTACCGGGTCGAGGTCCACGAGCCGCTCAAGAAGCTGCGAGTCGTCCTCGAGGAGACCGAGGGCATCGCTGCCGACCTGACCTGGGACGGCTCCTTCGACGCGCTCCAGGAGATGCCGCACGTGATGCGGGCGGGCTCGCGGGTGACCCTCGATGCCCAGCGCTTCGCCCAGGTCGGCACCTGGAGCGGCTCGTTCTCGATCGACGGCACCGAGCACGTCGTCACGCCCGACGCCTGGCTGGGCAGTCGGGACCGCTCGTGGGGGATCCGCCCGGTCGGCGAGGCGGCGGGACCGGGTGCCCCTCTGGTCCCGGAGTTCGAAGGCATGTGGTGGACCTACATCCCGATGCGCTTCGAAGACTTCATGATCTGCCTGATCATCCAGGAGGAACCGGACGGCTACCGCCGGCTCAACGACTGCCACCGGGTCTGGAAGGACGGTCGCGTCGAGCAGCTGGGTTGGCCGCACGTGCAGATCCACTACGAGTCGGGCACCCGGATCCCGACCGGCGCGTCGGTCACCTGCACCACCCCCGATGGCAAGCCGCTCGAGATCGAGGTCGAGTCCAAGCTCGCCGTGCCGCTGCACCTCGGCGGCGGCTACGGCGGGGACGCGGACTGGACCCACGGTGTCTGGAAGGGCGCCGGCTTCACCGAGCGGGTGACCTACGACCTCACCGCCCCCGACGTCGCCGGCCGAATGATGTTCGGAGTGATCGACCACGTCGGCCGGGCCACCTGCGACGGCGCCGAGGGCTGGGGTCTGTTCGAGCACGGCGCCCTGGGCCGCCACGACCCCAGCGGCTTCGCCGACTGGTTCACCCTCGCCCCCTGACACCACTACGTCGCTCGCGGTGCGAGCAACGGGCTTCGACACCCACGACCTGACCGACGAGAAATTGGAGACTGCAGATGACCCTCGACCGCGACACCTTGTTCATCGACGGTGGCTGGGCCACTCCGGCCACCGCACAGACGATCGAGGTGGTCTCACCCCACTCCGAGCAGGTCGTGGCGACGGTGCCCGAGGGCACGCCGGCCGACATCGACGCCGCCGTGGCCGCGGCTCGCAACGCCTTCGACCACGGTCCCTGGCCGCGGATGACTCCTGCTGAGCGGATCGACGTGATCGCCGCGTTCTCCGGGTTGTACGCGGGCAAGATGGCCGAGATGGCTGAGATCATCACCACCGAGATGGGTTCGCCCACGACGTTCGCCAACCTCGCGCAGTCGCCGGCGCCGTGGATGCAGATCGAGGCGTTCCTGGGGATCGCGCGCGAGTTCGGCTGGGAGGAGGTCCGTCCCGGGGTGCTGGGCTCGCCGGTGGTGGTGCGTCGCGAGCCGGTCGGTGTCGTCGCTGCGATCCCCCCGTGGAACGTCCCGCAGTTCACGATCATGTCGAAGGTGATCCCGGCCCTCCTCGCCGGTTGCACCGTGGTGGTGAAGCCGGCCCCCGAGACCCCGCTCGACGGCTACCTGATGGCCGAGCTGCTGATGGAGGCCGGTGTGCCGGCCGGCGTTGTCAACATCGTCGCCGGCGGCCGGGAGACCGGGGAGCACCTCGTCGCCCACACGGGAATCGACAAGGTCGCGTTCACCGGTTCCACCGCCGCCGGTCGCAAGATCGCCGCCGTGTGCGGCGAGCAGCTCAAGCG
>JBAVCA010000408.1:0-3655 GCA_049586475.1 Nocardioides sp. | reverse complement strand
TGCCGGTCTGGTGCGCGAGCTTCCCCGCCCCGACGGCGGGTGACGTGGGACAGCCAACCGTTGGCTTGCCCCGGCACTCCCGGCACGGCGGCACGAGCCGCCCGGCCTGCGAGCGACGGGGTGAGGGTGGCGGCGGCTACCGTCGCACCGTGCGAGGTCGACGATGAGCTTCGTGCCGGTCACCGGCGTCGCCACCCTGCGCGCGGCCGCCCCCCCGCGCGACAGCGTGGTGGAGTTCAGCGACGAGCGGCGCACCGTGGCACTGCCCCTTCGGTCGGCCCTTCCGGTGCTGGCCAAGGCGCGCAGCCGCGACGACGTCCACCCCAGCGTTGGCCTCCTGTCCGGAGCCGTGATGCTCGGGATGCGCCTGGTCGCAGCCGGCAAGTTCGAGCCGGCCGAGGACGAGGAGAGCTGGCGGATCGCCCCGCTCGACACCGCTGATGCCGAGACCGTGACCCTGCTGGCCGGATCGAGAGCCCACGACGAGGTCGACGCGGCACAGGCCGAGGTAGTCGTCCGTCAGATGCTCGACGCGGTCGCCGACTCGATGCCGCGGAGCGCGCCGCTGACCGCTCGACGTACGGCCCCGGGCTCTCCACGGGGCGCTGCTGACCAGGCTGTCGAACCGGACAGAACCGCCCGGTCAGGTGGCGCCCGGGAGCAGGGCAGCGACCGGTTCGCCGACCGGCTGCAGGCCCGTATCGCCCGCCACCGGGCGGCTGATGCAGCAGCTGAGGACCTGGTCGCGGAGTCCGAGCGACCCCAGCTCGTGCGCCTCTCGTTGCGCGTCGAGGCGGACGAGGAGGAGCTAGCCGCAGGAGCGCTGCGGGTCGTGCTGCAGGCCCACGACGAGCGAGACCCGCTGCACGTCTGTGACGCAGGCAGGCTCTTCACCGAGCAGGATCCGGGGTCCTCGCACGGCTTCGGGAGCAGGGCGAGCACGCACGCGAGCATCGCCCTGCGCGCCGCGGCCGAGGCGTGGCCGGTCCTCGACCGGCTGCTGGCCCTACGGGTGCCTGACGAGATCACCCTCGACACCGACGAGCTGGTCAGCCTGCTCGACGACGGGGTGAGCGCCCTCGACGCGATCGGCGTCGACGTCCTGTGGCCTCGCAGCCTGAGGCTCGACCTGACCTCGACGGCGGTCCTCGACGTCGACCCCGCAGCACAGCGCGCCGCGGGTGCGCGACAAGAGCCCAGACGAGAGCCACTGCAGGAACCGCTCCTGGGCACCGAGACCCTGTTCAGCTTTCGCTGGCAGGTAGCGCTGCACGGTGAGGACCTCACCGAGACGGAGATGGACGAGCTCGCCCGTGCAGCCTCGCCGATCCTCAAGCTGCGTGGTAGCTGGGCCGTCGTCGATCCCGCCACCGCCCGCAAGGCGAAGAAGCGGCTGATCCGCACCGTCAAGGCGCCCCAGGCGATCGCGGCCGCCCTGACCGGCGTGGTGGAGTTGCCGGCACCGGGCGCACCGGGGTCGGGCGACGAGTCGGGGCAGGCCGTGGTGGTGGGCGCGTCGCTGATGAAGGTCCGGGAGCGCCTGCTCAACGCCGCCACCCGAGCTCCACTGCCGGCACCGGAGGGCCTGCACGCCCACTTGCGCGACTACCAACGCCACGGGCTGACCTGGCTGGCCGACCTCACCGACCTCGGTCTGGGTGCGTGCCTCGCCGACGACATAGGGCTCGGCAAGACCATCACCGTCATCGCCCTGCACCTCCAGCGCCGAGCGGGTGGTCACGGGGGCGCCACGCTGGTGGTCTGCCCGGCCAGCCTCCTGGGCAACTGGGAGGCCGAGATCCGACGTTTCGCCCCCGGCGTCCCCGTACGCCGCTTCCACGGCGCCCAGCGCGACGTCGCCGACCTCCTGCCTGGCGGGGCGAGGCTGTGGAGCGAGACCGACCCGGGCTTCGTGCTCACCACCTACGGCACGATGCGCGTCGACAAGGGCTCCCTCACCGCAGTCGCGTGGGACCTGGTGGTGGCCGACGAGGCGCAGCACGTGAAGAACCCCGCCTCCTCGACGGCGCGGGCGCTGCGTGCGCTGCCGGGCACCGCCCGGGTTGCCCTGACCGGAACTCCGGTGGAGAACAACCTGACCGAGCTGTGGGCGATCCTGGACTGGGCGATCCCGGGCCTGCTCGGCAGCCGCAACGCGTTCCGCAAGGTCTGGGCCGGACCCATCGAGTCGGGCCTGGAGCCGACGAAGGCGCGCCAGTTCGCCGACCTCATCGAGCCCTTCCTGCTCCGCCGGCGCAAGTCGGACCCCGGGATCGCACCCGAGCTGCCGGCCAAGACCGAGACCGACCACCCGTTGAGCCTGACGCGCGAGCAGGCCGTGCTCTACGAGGCGTTCGTGCGCGAGAGCATGGAGCGCATCGAGCAGGCAGACCCGGACGCCCGTCGCGGCCTGGTCCTGGCGCTGCTCACCGGACTGAAGCAGATCTGCAACCACCCGGCGCAGTTCCTCAAGCAGTCGGGCACCTTCCGCCTCGGTGGACGATCCGAAAAGCTGGACCTCCTCGACGAGCTGCTGGCCACCCTGCTCCCCGAGGGCGGAGCAGCCTTGCTCTTCACCCAGTACGTCGCGATGGGACGCCTGCTCGCCGCGCACCTGAGCGCCGTCGGCATCCCGCACGAGTTCCTCCACGGCGGCACCCCAGTCCGGGAGCGTGAGGCGATGGTGCGGCGCTTTCAGGAAGCCGACGAGACCGGCGCCGCGGTCCTCATCCTGTCCCTCAAGGCCGGCGGCACCGGCCTCAACCTCACCCGTGCCGACCACGTCATCCACGTCGATCGTTGGTGGAACCCCGCCGTGGAGGAACAGGCCACCGATCGCGCCTATCGGATCGGGCAGACTCGGCCGGTGCAGGTGCACCGGATGATCATGCGGGGCACGGTCGAGGAGAAGATCGCCGAGCTGCTCACTCGCAAGCGGGCGCTGGCCGACGCGGTGCTGGGCAGCGGCGAGGCGGCGCTGACCGAGCTCGGCGACGCTGAGCTGCGCGACCTGGTCACGCTGCGCCACGACCCCGGCGCACCATGAGCGCTGCCCCCCGATCGGACGTCGTCTCCCACGCAGCGTGGGGTGCTCGACGGGGTGCGGCGCGAGCAACGACGTGGTGGGGCAAGGCGTGGGTGCGTGCGGTCGAGGAAGCCGCCTACGACGAGGGCGACCTGCGCGCCGGACGCAGGCTCTCGCGGCAGGCCGCCGTCGGGGGCATCTCGGTAGGGCGTGGCCGTGTGGTCGCAGCCGTGGCCGACGCCCAGGGCCTGTGGAGCGTGGAGGTGGTGCTGGGCTGCTTCGACGCTGCTGCCACGTCGGCGTTGGTGGAGGTGGTGGCAGCTGAGGCGGGACGGATCGGCGCCCTGCTCGCCCGGGACCTGCCGCACGCCCTCGTCGAGCATGCCGACGAAGCAGGCGCCGAGCTGCTGCCCTTCGGTGGCGAGCTCGGCTGCTCGTGCACCTGCCAGGCGTGGGTCGATCCGTGCCCGCACGCGCTCGCCGTGCTCTATCAATGCGCGTGGCTCCTGGACGCCGAGCCGTTGTTGTTGCTGCACCTGCGTGGGCTCGCTCGCGAGGAGCTGCTGGCGCAGCTTCATGCTCGCGCGCCCCGCCGCGAGATCAGCACGATCCGGGACGCGGACGAAGCCA
>JBAVCA010000407.1:0-6083 GCA_049586475.1 Nocardioides sp. | reverse complement strand
GGTCTTGTCATGCCGGTCCGACCTGCTCACTTGGTGGAGCTCGCATGCACCTCGTCACCGGGGTGGCTATGGTGGAGGTCTGATGATGCGCCTTCTTGCCTCGACCCTTCTTCGCTGCCGCAGCGAGGTCCCCGCCCGCTAGGGCCAGCCGACCTCCTCGCTGCGGAGTCCGCAATGCGCCGGCAACCACAGCCATCAGGCGGTTCTCGGGCCGCCGACCGGAACGCACCGCAGGAGTAGTCATGATCACCAGCAATCCCCAACAGCCCAGCGGGATGCCGCACGAGCGCTACGTGCCCTTCATCCCTGTGGTCCTCGAGGACCGCACGTGGCCGGCCAAGCGGATCGTGAAGGCCCCACGCTGGTGTGCGGTCGACCTGCGCGACGGCAACCAGGCCCTGATCGACCCCATGTCGCCCACTCGCAAGCTGGCGATGTTCCAGCTGCTGGTGCGGATGGGGTACAAGGAGATCGAGGTCGGCTTTCCGAGCGCGAGCCAGACCGACTTCGACTTCGTTCGCCAGCTCATCGACGAGGACCTGATCCCGTCTGACGTGGTGATCCAAGTCCTGACCCAGGCTCGAGAAGAGCTCATCGAGCGCACCTTCGAGGCGATCCGTGGCGCCAAGCAGGCCATCGTGCACCTCTACAACTCGACCTCGACCCTGCAACGACGTGTGGTCTTCGGGCTGGACGAGGACGGCATCGCCGACATCGCCGTGAGCGGCGCTCGGCTCTGCAAGAAGTTCGAGGAAGGCGTGCCGGAGACGACAGTCTTCTACGAGTACAGCCCTGAGAGCTACACCGGCACCGAGCTCGAGTTCGCCCTGCGCGTGTGCAACGAGGTGCTGGAGGTCTTCCAGCCCACCGCTGACAAGCCGGTCATCATCAATCTGCCTGCCACCGTCGAGATGGCGACCCCCAACGTCTACGCCGACTCCATCGAGTGGATGGACCGTCACCTGGCCTACCGCGAGCACGTCGTGCTCTCCCTGCACCCGCACAACGACCGCGGGACCGCAGTTGCTGCCGCCGAGCTCGGCTACCTCGCCGGTGCGGACCGGATCGAGGGCTGCCTGTTCGGCAACGGGGAGCGCACCGGCAACGTGTGCTTGGTGACCCTGGGGCTCAACCTCTTCACCCAGGGGATCGACCCCGAGATCGACTTCGCCGGCGGCGGCGGCATCGACGAGATCCGCCGGACGGTCGAGTACTGCAACCAGCTGGACGTCCCCGAGCGGCATCCCTACGGCGGCGACCTCGTCTACACCGCCTTCTCCGGCTCTCACCAGGACGCCATCAAGAAGGGCTTGGAGCACCTCGAGGTGGATGCGCAGCGCGACGGCATCCCGGTCGCCCAGCGCCGCTGGGAGGTGCCGTACCTGCCCATCGACCCCAAGGACGTCGGACGGTCCTACGAGGCAGTCATCCGGGTCAACAGCCAGTCCGGCAAGGGAGGGGTGGCCTACATCCTCAAGACCGAGCACAAGCTCGAGCTGCCACGCCGCGCCCAGATCGAGTTCAGCCGCGTCATCCAGCAGCGCACGGACTCCGAGGGTGGCGAGGTCACCCCGGCCGAGATCTGGGCAGCCTTCCGCGCCGAGTACCTCGACCGGACGACACCGCTGGCCCTGGACTCGGTCCACACCAGCTCGGCGGCCGGGGAGAGGGATGCCCTCTCCGTGAGCGTCGCCGTCGAGGGCAAGCCCCACACGCTCGAAGGCACCGGCAACGGTCCCATCGCGGCCTTCGTCACCGCGATCAACGCTCTCCCGCAAGACTTCGACGTTCGGGTGCTGGATTACCACGAGCACGCCTTGAGCTCAGGTGGCGACGCCATCGCGGCGGCGTACGTCGAGTGCGCGGTGGGCGAGGACCTCTACTGGGGCGTCGGGCTCGACGCCAACATCGTCACCGCCTCGCTCAAGGCCGTGATCAGCGCCGTGAACCGAGCAGCCGCGCCGCCGGCCTGATCCGGAGCGGGGACCGGCGCCTCACGACGCCGCAGGGAGCCGGAGCGTGAAGGTCGTTCCTGCCCCAGGACGTGAGTCGAGGTCGATGGTCCCTCCGTGAGCATCGATGATGCCGGCGACGATCGACAAGCCCAACCCGGTGCCGGGAATGGCCATCGTGTGGGCAGCGCCCGTGCGATAGAAGCGTTGGAACACCAGGTCGTGCTCGGCAGGGTCGATCCCGTGCCCGGTGTCGCGGACAGTCACCACCGCACCCTGAGAGGGGTCCTCGGAAAGGCTGACCTCGACGTCGCCGCCATCATCGGTGAACTTGATCGCGTTGCTCACCAAGTTGATCAGCACACGGTCGAGCTGGCTCCGGTCGCCCGAGACCAGCACCGGGACTGCCGGGGAGCTGAAGGAGAAGGTCAGCGATCGTTGGGAGCCCGCGGTCCGCGCGAAGTCTTCCGCGACGTTGATGCTCTCGCGCAGGTCGTGGGTCTCGCCGAGGCCCAGGACGTCACGGGACTCGAACTCGCTGAGCACCAGGAGGTCGTTGCAGATGGCGATCAGGCGGTGGCTGTTGCGCGCGATCGTCTCGAGCATGGCGGCTTGCTCCGGCAGGGGCTCCACGACATCCCCGTCCAGCAGCAGCTCGGTGTAGCCGAGGATGCTGGTGATGGGAGTTCGCAGCTCGTGCGAGACCGTGGAGACGAACTCGTCCTTGGCCCGATCGAGTCCGCGAAGCCGCTCTACCGCCGTACGCTCCTTCTCCAGCGCCGCGACGATGGTCTCCTGGCCCTGACGTTGCTCGGTCACGTCCCGTCCGACGCACAGAAAGGCGACGCTTTCCTCGACGTCGCCGTGAGTGACGCTCAGGGTCATCGACACGATCAGCTCGCGGCCGCTCCGGGCGCGCCAGACCCAGTCGCGTTCAGGAGACTCGTCGCCGTCGCCGTCGCCGATCATCCCCATCAAGCACAAGAACGCCTCCCGGTCGCCGGCGGCTCCGGTGCGGTCGAGGACCTCTGCGGGATCGAGGATGCTGACGAACGGCAGCCCAATCATCTCCTGCGGCGCACAGTCGAGCAGGTGCGCCGCTCCCGAGCTGAAGACGGTGATCATGCCCGAGACGTCGATACCGATGAGTGCCGTGGCGACCGAGGCTTCGAGCAGGTGCGCCATCAGCCCGGTGCTGCTGCGCTCCGCTGTCACGTCGATGCCGGTCAGCACGGCGTACGACGGAGTCCCGGCGCTACCTGGGACGACGTTGCTGTTCCACACCAGCCGGATTGGCTTGCCTGCCGCGGAGGAGGCGAGTCGTTCTCGGGTGATCGGGACCGACGACCTGTTGGGCCAGGCGAACATCGCCTCGGTCTCGTGGCGCGTGAGGACAGTGAGGGGTGCGTCCCAGAGTCGGGCCCCGACCAGGTCCGACTCGCGGAAGCCGGTGATTGCTTCGGTCGCGGCGTTGACGCGGACGATCTCCCCATCAGCGTCGGTCACGATGACGATGCACGCGACGGTGTCCAGGGTCGCGTTCGTGAGCTCCTGAGCGATGTCGAGTCGTCGGCGGCTGTCCTGCTCGGTGGTCTGGTCGACGAGCTGAGCCAGGAAGGTGCGAGGCCTCCCTGGCTCGCCCGCCACCGCCGCGATCTTGAGATCGATCCGACTGCTGGGCCGCCGCAGGACGACAGCCCGACCGTGCCACGTCTCGCCCCCCGGGGCCAGCAGGGCGTCTAAGTCGACTGCGCCCTGCTCGACAGAGCGGACCACATCGGTCAGACGCCTGCCGCTGAGCTGCCCGGCGGGTGCCCCCAGGATCGGCTCGGCGCTGGCGTTTGCCTCAGCAACCACGAGGAACTCGTCGACCTCGTGCAGGAGGAGCATGCCCAGTGGCGACTCGGTGAAGGCCCTCCGAGAGAGCCGCTCTTCGCTGGCCGCGCTCTCCAGGAGGCCACGACGCTCGGCCGCGATCACCGCAAGAGGGAGGGTGGCCAGGGCCACGCACACGAGGTAGCCCAGGGTGAGGCTGTCGACCAGATCGTCGCGGACAATTGCGGCGGCAAAGGGGCCGCGGCCGTTGACGGTCGCCACGGTGGCGAACGTCGCCGTCGCGAGCAGCTGCAGGGCTGCGACGCGCACCTCGAACGCGATCGCACCGACGACCAGGATGGGAAGGGGGGCGAGGACGAACGGGGCGATCCCCACGGGGACGAAAACTGCTGCCAGCACGACCAGGAGCGCCGCGCTCTGCGCCCCCAGGGCGAGCGAAGCCGCGCGAGGAGCGCTGATCAGGACGGAGCAGAAGAGCAGCACGGACAGGGCGTGCTGCGCACCGACCTCCACCGCGATCGCACCCGAGAAGTTCCCGCTATCGGAGCGCGCCGTCGTCTCGATCACCAAGGCGATGGCTCCGCAGGCAAGGGCTGCGAGTCCGAGCGCGGCGAGGTCGGCCAGTGACGAAAGAGCTGCCCGGCGCCGACCGCGTCGAGTCAGGAGCGCAGCGCCGCCCAGCGCTTGCGCGCCGTGTGCGGCAGCGACCGCGATCGCAGTCGCAGCAGGAACGCCGAACGAGATCAGCTCGAGCATCGTGAGAGCAACCACGACCAGCGCGAGCGCCGGCCACCGGCGCGGAGAGGAGAGAGCCAGGAGTCCCACGCCGAGTCCGACGCTCGACCACACAGTCATGAGATGAGTGGCGTCGTCGCGCAGCGCCAGAAGCGCGACGTCCATCGTGACGATCAGCGCCAGGAGGAGCAGCGTCTGCCCCCGGTCGAGGCGCGGGTGCTGGGGGCTCACGGTCACAGTGTCGGCTACCGTCAGCGGCCCGTCCATCGTGGGCCCCTCCTCGAGCTCCCCGGCCTCCCCGGCCTCGCCGGGCCTGCGACCAATTCGTGCACCAGCAGGGCAGACTGGTCCCGTGCCTCTCTATCGCGACGAGGCGATCGTGCTGCGCACTCACAAGCTGGGCGAGGCAGATCGCATCATCACCCTGCTGACCCGTCACCACGGGCGGGTGCGCGCGGTCGCCAAGGGCGTCCGGCGCACCTCCTCCAAGTTCGGTTCCAGGCTCGAGCCCTTCACCTATGTCGACCTGCAGCTGGCCGAGGGACGCAACCTCGATATCGTCACCCAGGCCGAGACCCGGTTTCCGTTCTCCGCCGGTCTCGGCGCTGACTACGAGCGCTACACCGCAGGGACCGTCATGCTCGAGACCGCAGACCGGCTGGTTCCGGAGGAGAAGCAGGCCTCGGTGCAGCAGTTCCTCCTGCTCGTCGGCGGGCTGCGAGCGATGGTGGAGGGTACGCGCCGTCCAGGTCAGGTGCTCGACTCCTACCTGCTCCGGTCTCTCGCGGTTGCCGGATACGCCCCGTCGTTCGACCTGTGTGCCCATTGTGGTCGTGAGGGCCCGCACCGGTGGTTCAACCCCTCGATGGGGGGACTCTTGTGCTCTACCTGCCGGATCCCGGGCTCGGCTGCCCCGTCGCCTGAGACCATCGCGGTCCTGGGCGCACTGCTCGCAGGTGACTGGTCGAGCGTGGAGTCGGCGGAGCAGCGCCACCTCTCGGAGGCCAGCAGTCTGGTGGCCGCCTTCCTGACCTGGCACCTCGAGCGGTCCCTGCGCTCGCTGGAGCACGTCGAGCGGTAGCGTCCCAGGCGTGAAGCGTGCCGCTCGTCAGCCTAGATCCCCCTCGCCGCACGTCTCCGGAGCCCGACCTCCGGCGATCCCGAGCGAGTTCGTGCCCCGGCACGTCGCGATCGTGATGGACGGCAACGGCCGATGGGCCAAGGAACGAGGGCTCCCGCGCACGCGTGGCCACGAGATGGGCGAGGCGTCGCTCTTCGACGTGGTCGAGGTGGCGATCGAGATCGGGGTGAAGGCGATCTCGGCCTATGCGTTCTCGACCGAGAACTGGACTCGCTCGCCGGACGAGGTGAGGTTCTTGATGGGCTTCAACCGTGACGTGATCCGACGCAGGCGCGACGAGATGCACGAGCTGGGGGTCCGGGTGCGATGGGCGGGGCGCGCCCCCCGGCTGTGGAAGTCGGTGATCCGCGAGCTGCAGGCCGCCGAGGAGCTCACCCGTGACAACAACGTGCTCACCTTGACCATGTGCGTCAACTACG
>JBAVCA010000406.1:0-6911 GCA_049586475.1 Nocardioides sp. | reverse complement strand
TGCCGATCCCGACCGCGATGTTCGTCGTGTGCGCCGGCCCCTTTCACTCCCGGACCTGGGAGCACGCCGGCCTGCCCTTCGGCTGGCACGCTCGGGCGTCCTTGACCGCCGAGCTCGACCGCGACTTCGACGACCTGCGGACCACGACTGAGGCCTGCTTCGACCACTACGCCCAGCTCTTCTCCGAGCCGATGCCCTTCGACTCCTACGACCAGGCCTTCGTGCCGGGGCAGAACTGGGGGGCCCTGGAGACTCCGGGGTGCGTCACCTACCGCGACGAGTACCTCCCGCGGGGCCGACTCAGCGAACGTCTGCGGGCCTCGCGCGCGACGACGATCGCCCACGAGATGGCGCACATGTGGTTCGGCGACCTGGTGACGATGACCTGGTGGGAGGACACCTGGTTGCAGGAGTCGTTCGCCGACTACATGGGTTACCGGGTCGCTGGTGAGGCCGCCGGCCACACCGGTCTGCTGGCCGCGTTCGAGGTCACGCGCAAGGCCACGGCCTACGTTGCCGACGCTCGCCGCTCCACGCACCCGGTGGCGCCGCTTGCCGAGGACGTGCCCGACGTCGACGCCGCCTCCACCAACTTCGACATGATCAGCTACGCCAAGGGGAACTCCTGCCTTCGTCAGCTGGTGACCTGGCTCGGCGACGATGAGTTCCTCGCCGGTGTGAACGCCTACCTCACGGCCAACCGCTTCGGCAACGCCACCCTGGACGACTTCGTGCACGCCCTCGACTCGGTCTCGGAGCGGGACGTGGTCGGCTGGGCCCGGCAGTGGTTGCGCACCACCGGCTACGACACGATCCGCGTCGAGCGCGACGCCGAGGACGTACCGGTGCTCGTCCGTGACGGCTCGCGTCCCCACCGCCTGTGGGTGGCGTCCTACGACCTGACCGGGAGCGATCCGCGCGAGAGCGAACGGCGCCTGGTGGACCTCGGCGACGAACCGGTCCGGCTCGACGGCTGGGCGGGGCGCGCGGTCCTGCCGAACGTGGGCAGCGAGACCTACGCCCGGGTGTGCCTGGATGCTGTCTCCCGCGCGGCGATCGTCGACCGGCTCTCGCTCATCGCCGATCCGGTGGCCAGAGCCGTGGTGTGGGGCTCGCTGTTCGCGGAGGTCGATGCCGGGACCCTGACCGCTGGGCAGTACCTGGAGATCGTCGCAGCGCAGGTTCCCGCTGAGACAGAGCCGCTGATCGCGACCGCCGTGCTCAACCGCACCTACGACCGGGTGCTGGGGCTACGGGTGCCGGCCGGGCAGGTGCCGGCGACGTTGAAGGTGCTCAGCGAGACCTGTTCTCGCGCCCTCGGGCTCACCCAGGACGCCGAGCTGCGTCAGGCTTTTGCCGAGGTGCTCATGGCGACCACCACCGACTCCGAGCTGTTGCAGGGCTGGCTGGCCGCGGGCACCGTGACGGGCGGACCCACGTTCGACCCGGCGATGCGGTGGCGGGTCGTGGCGCGTCTGGCCGCACTCGGAGCGATCGATGCCCCCGACATCGAGGCTGAGCGAACCGGCGACGGCACGATCGACGGCGAGCTCGGCGCCGCCACCGCCCTGGCAGGGAGGCCGACTTTGCAGGCCAAGACCGCAGCGTGGGCGGCGGCGACCGATCCCCAGGTCTCCAACCGACGCTTCACCGCGCTGATGGCTGGGCTCTGGTCGCTCGAGCAGAGCGCCCTGGTGGCCCCCTTTGTCGCCGACTACCTCGACCAGGCGACCGAGTGGGCAACGCTGCGCGGGCAGGCGTTCAGTCAGGTCGTCGGTCGCGCCTTCCCGGCAGTGCCGCTGGCGCCGGACCAGGTCGACCTTCTCCGGCGCGCGCTCGAGGGCGAAGTGCCCACGGTGTTGCGTCGAGCGTGGGAGGACCGGCTCGACGACCTCACGTCTGTGGTCCGGCCCTGAGCCTGCCGTGTTCAGAGCACGGGCTGCGAGGTCAGGCGTGACCGTCGAACATCGACGTGATCGAGCCGTCCTCGAACACCTCACGGATCGCGCGGGCCATCAGCGGGGCGATCGACAGGACGGTGAGCTTGTCGAACTCCTGCTCGGGTGCGAGCGGGAGCGTGTCGGTGACCACGATCTCGATGGCAGGCGAGCTCTTGAGCCGCTCGACGGCCGGGTCGGACAGGAGGGCGTGGGTGGCAGCGATGATGACGCCGGCTGCGCCTTCCTCCATCAGCGCGTCGGCGGCCTTCACGATGGTGCCGCCGGTGTCGATCATGTCGTCGACCAGGACGCACATCCGGCCCTTGACATCACCGACGACCCGGTTGGCGACCGTCTCGTTGGGGCGGTCGATCCGGCGCGACTTGTGGATGAAGGCCAACGGGGCCCCACCCAGCCGTGCTGACCACCGCTCGGCGACCTTGATCCGGCCGGCGTCGGGCGACACGACCGCGAGTGCCTGACCGCCGTACTTTCCCTTGACGTAGTCGGCGAGCACCGGCAGCGCCATCAGGTGATCGACGGGGCCGTCGAAGAAGCCCTGGATCTGGTCGGCGTGCAGGTCGATGCAGATCAGTCGGTCAGCGCCCGCGGTCTTGAAGAGGTCAGCGATCAAGCGCGCCGAGATCGGCTCGCGGCCGCGGTGCTTCTTGTCCTGGCGCGCGTAACCGTAGAACGGCATGACGACGGTGATCCGTTTGGCCGAGGCGCGCTTGAGAGCATCGACCATGATCAGGTGCTCCATGATCCACTCGTTGATCGGAGCGGTGTGGCTCTGCACCACGAACGCGTCGCAGCCGCGCACCGACTCCTCGTACCGCACGTAGATCTCGGAGTTGGCGAACTCGTAGGCGGACGTCGGCACCAGCGGGGTGCCCAGCAGCTCACTGACCTCGAGGGCCAGCGAGGGGTGCGCCCGTCCGCTGAAAACCATCAGGTTCTTCTCGGTGGTCTTCTGGATGCCCGTCACTCTTGCTCCTGTGTGTCGCCGAGATGAACACCGGCAGTCTCCCGCATGGTCAGCGCCCTAGGACACCCCGGGGTCGGCATCGTGAGACGCGTCTCCCTCGGCCGAGGCAGCTTCCGCGGCCGCGGCTTGAGCGGTGCCCGGACGACGGCGCAGCGCCCAGCCCGTGATCGTGCGTTGCGGTCCGGCACTGACGGCCAGCGCGCCGGCCGGCACGTCCCGGCGTACGACGGTCCCTGCGCCGGTGGCAGCGCCGTCTCCCACGGTGACCGGAGCGACGAAGGTGTTGTTGGAAGCCGTGCGCGCGTGCTTGCCGATGACGGTGCGGTGCTTGGCGACACCGTCGTAGTTGGCGAAGATCGTGCCGGCGCCGATGTTGGCACCCTCCCCGATCTCGGCATCCCCCACGTAGGACAGGTGCGGCACCTTGGCGCCGTCTCCGATCACGGCGTTCTTGGTCTCCACGAATCCACCGATCTTGCCGTTGGTGCCGAGCCGGGTGCCGGGGCGCAGGTAGGAGTAGGGGCCGACCGAGGCCTGCGCTCCGATCACCGCGAGCTCGGCGTGGACGCGCACGACGCGGGCACCTTCGCCTACCTCGCAGTCCTTCAGCGTGGTGTCGGGTCCGATCACGGCGTCCTCGGCCACCACGGTGGCCCCGAGCAGCTGGGTGCCCGGCAGGATGGTGACGTCGCGCGTGAGCACCACGTCGGCGTCGATCCAGGTGGTGGCCGGGTCCATGACCGTCACGCCCTCCCCCATCCACCGCCTCACGATGCGATCGTTGAGCTCACGGCCGAGAGAGGCTAGCTGCACGCGGTCGTTGACGCCCTCGGTCTGCATGACGTCGTCGATCGGGTAGGCGCCGACGGTGAGCCCGGCGTCGCGGGCGAGCTGGACGGTGTCGGTGAGGTAGTACTCACCGTTGGCGTTGTCGTTGCCGATGCGCGGCAACGCCTCGGCGAGGAACTCCGCGTCGAAGGCGAGGATGCCGGAGTTGATCTCAGCGATCTCCCGCTGCTCGAGCGAGGCGTCCTTCTCCTCGATGATCGCGACGACCTCCCCGTCGGCGTCGCGCACGACGCGCCCGTAACCGAACGGCCTGGCGACGATCCCGCTCAGGATGCTGACCGCACACTGAGCCGCCTCGTGCTCTGCGGCGAACGCGCGCAGCGACTCCCCGCTCAGCAGCGGGGTGTCTCCGTACGCCACGACCACCGTGCCCTGGACGGTGGCGCCGCCAGTGTGCTGGGTCAGCGCCTCGACGGCCACGCGGACCGCATGTCCGGTCCCCTGCTGCTCCTGCTGGACCGCCAGCACGGCGTCGGGGAGCAAGCCTGTGATGTGGGGGCCCACCTGGTCACGCTGGTGGCCGATCACCGCGACGACGCGGTCGGGCTCCATGGCCTGCACGGCCGTCAGGACGTGACCGATCATGCTGCGCCCGCCGATCGGATGGAGCACCTTCATGGTCTTGGATCGCATGCGGGTACCACCGCCGGCAGCGAGGACGATGACGGTCAACTTGGGGCTCACACGTGCTCCTGCGGATGGGGATAGAGGCGAGCGGCGACTGGTGCAATGGCCTCAGGCTGCCCTCGGCGGGCGCGGCTCGACCGCCGCCCGTGCCGAGGACGCACACCATACCGAGGAGCGCGCGTCGCGCCAGGGGGCGGCAGCACTGCCTGGTGCCGGTGGTGGCGGAGGGCGAGAAGTCGAGGGTCGGACAACCGGCCGGCTCGAGACGATGCGCTTCGGCCTGTTCGCAGCACCCGAGGAAGGAGATGCCGCACACTGGTGCCCAGTCAGGTGAGCGGCCTGCGCAGACGTCACCGATCCAGCCAGCGAAGGAGCCCGGCGAGATGGACAGCATCAGCGCGTGGTGGGGCGCGCTTCCCTCGGCCCTGCAGGACCCCGTCGCGCTGGCGATCCCCTTCTTCGTCCTGATGGTCGCGCTCGAGGCCATGGCTGCCTGGCTGCTCGAGGACGCCGAGGCCCGCCCGGTGCTGCGGGCGCCGGACGGGCGAGCCCTGGCGCCGGTCGGCGGCTACGAACGACGAGACGCTCTGACCAGCATCTCTCTCGGAGCGGTCTCGGCGGTGACGTTGACGGCCTGGAAGGCTGTGGGCCTGCTCGGGTATGCCCTCCTGTTCGCCTACGTCGCCCCCTGGCAGCTGCCGGTCGACGCCTGGTGGACGTGGGTGCTGGCCATCGTGGGGGTCGACTTCCTCTTCTACTGGGCGCACCGGATCGCCCACCGGGTCCGGCTCGTGTGGGCCACCCACCAGGCGCACCACTCCAGTGAGTACTTCAACTTCTCGACCGCGCTGCGCCAGAAGTGGAACAACCTCCACGAGCTGGTGCTCTGGGCTCCCCTGCCGCTGCTGGGAGTCCCTCCAGCACTCATCTTCTTCGGCTTCTCGGTCAATCTCGTCTACCAGTTCTTCGTGCACACCGAGCGCGTGAAGAAGCTCTGGCGCCCCATCGAGCTCGTCCTCAACACGCCCTCGCACCATCGGGTGCACCACGGCAGCGACCCGGAGTACCTGGACCGCAACTACGGCGGCATCCTGATCGTGTGGGACCGGTTGTTCGGCACCTTCCAGCCCGAGCTGCACCGCCCGACGTACGGCCTGACCGTGCCGGTGGGCACCTACCACCTGCTCCGACTGCAGACCCACGAGTACGCCGCCATCGCTCGCGACGTCCGGGTGGCTGCGACCTGGCGCGAGAAGGTCGGATATGTGCTCGGCCCCCCGGGCTGGCGACCCGAGGCCGCCTCCCTGAGCCCAGTCGCTCGTCGGTGAGCTGATCGTGCCCGGAGTGCCACTCGATGAGCTCAGAAGTCGACGCTGGACGGTCCGATCGGCGTCGCGGTCACGACCACGTTGCTGAGGTAGGAGGTGCCGTCGAAGTCCTCGCACGTGATCACGACCAGTCGGCCCGGAACCTCCTGGCTGAAGAGGTTGCCTGCCTGCTGCGCGAGGGTGCCCTTGCTGAAGATCTCGACGTCGGTGACCTGGTAGTCGATGCGACCGTCGGCCGTGCGCACCGCGAGCGCGTCGCCCGGCCCGAGCTCCTCGAGGTCCTGCAGCGCCCCTCCCCCAGCGCTGAGGGTGTGGCCCGTGACCAGGGCGCTGCCGTGCTCGGCGCCCGGCTCGGCACCCGCCGACCACCAGCCGACCTGCTGGGCGTTGCTCGGTGGGGTCAGGGTGCCACCGGGGGCGGTGATCGGGAGGATCTCGCTGTCCACGCCGAGGGAGGGGATCGCCAGCCTGCGTGACGACTCCGGCGTCGCTACAGGCTTCGGTCGGGGAGCTTGGGTCTTCGGGGGCGCCGCCGCCCGCGGCGCGATCTCGAGGTCGAGGGGCGGGATGAACGTCGAGCCGCCGACGACGATGGGTTCCGACAGGTCGGTTGAGCCGTCGTCCAGCACCAGGTACGCCGCGGAGGCCGTCATCACCACCGCTGCACCGAGCGCGATCACGCGGGCCCGGTGGCGGCCGAGATAGTGCACGAGGGAGCCCTTGTCCGAGAGGTTGCTGCGTCGAGAAAGGCGCATGCCCCCAGTATGCGCCTGCGCTACAGACGGGGGCCGGGCGGAGCCTCACTCGTAGTCGTTGAATCCAGGGCTAGCTGTCCCCGGAGCGGGGACCGAGGGCAGGACGCTGATGGTGCCCTTGCGAAGCGTGCTGGTGGCCTCGGCGATCGACTCGAAGGAGAACATCAGGAAGGACGTCGTGTCGGGGCCGATCTGCGGGTCCGACTTCTTGAAGACGAGAGTCACGACCTGATCGGCGCCGACCGTTCGGGAGACGAACGTGTACTCGGTGTTGTTCGTCGTGGGGTCGATGTCCTCGATCCCGCCCACGAGGGGAGTCAGTCGAACCGTGACGTTCATGCTCGCGGGCGCCACGGTGCCGAGGTTGGTGATGATGCAGCTGACCCGGATGGTGTCGCTCGGTCTCGTCGTCGATGGGCTTGCC